>CALVFC010000018.1 GCA_944326735.1 uncultured Limosilactobacillus sp.
CTGATGATAGTACACTAATAAAAGCAATGGAGGATGGCCTTCAAAAGCTTTCTGGTGATGAGCGGCGGGTCGTCTTTGTGCCCAAAGATCGCTGGCCACAGATCCGTCATGATTTCATTCAGGATCATGGCTTTGGCAACTCAGCACCTGCTGCAGCTCATTCGGCCGCTAGTCCTGATGCTTCACAAGTCGCTGAAGTTTCGAACGCTGATGCTGAACAGTCAGCTGCTAGTGCCGAAGAGGCCACTAATGATCCGAATGATCCAGTGGCAAAAGCCCAACAATTATTTGGCGATGACATCGTCAAGGTGGAAGATAATTAATATTTAAGGAATGGTGATTAATATGATGCGTGGAATGAATATGCAACAAATGATGAAGCAAGCTAAACAAATGCAGAAAAAGATGATGGAAGAACACGAAGAACTTTCTAAACAGGAGTTCGTCGGTAAGGCCCCTGATGACATGGTAACGGCAACTTTCACTGGTGATAATAAGCTGGTTGACCTGCAGATCAAGCCAGAAGCAGTGGACCCTGATGATGTTGATATGTTGTCAGATCTTGTGGTGGCGGCCATTAACGATGGGATGAAGAAGGTTAACGACGCTACTCAAAGCAAATTGGGCAAGTACACACGTGGCTTGGGGATGTAAGAGTGCAGTATCCAGAACCACTAGCAAAACTAATCGAGAGTTACACCAAGTTACCGGGGATCGGCCAAAAGACGGCCACCCGGTTGGCTTTCTACACTTTAACGATGCACAATGATGATGTGACGAATTTTGCTAAATCATTATTGTCCGCTAAACGTGACCTTCACGAATGCAGTATTTGCGGCAATATTACGGAAGATGATCCGTGCCCGATTTGCCGTGACAAGACCCGTGACCGTTCCAAAATTTTAGTTGTGGAACAGTCGCAAGACATCATGGCCATGGAGCGGATGCATGAGTACCATGGCCTCTACCATGTCCTGAACGGGGTGATTTCCCCGGTTGCCGGCACAGGTCCAGAAGATATTAATATTACCAGCTTACTGGATCGGTTAAAGAAGGACGAAGAAACCAAGGAAGTTATCATTGCTACTAACGCTTCATCGGATGGCGAGTTGACGGCCTCATACTTAGCCAAACTAATTAAACCTGCGGGGATCAAGGTCACACGGTTAGCTCACGGATTGTCGGTTGGTGCCGATATTGACTATGCAGATGAGATGACCTTATTCAAGGCCGTCCAGGGACGAACGGAGATGTAACCATGCTGTTTCATCGCTCAAAGAAACAACACCAAATAGAAAATGAACGTAACCAACGGCTATTGGACCTAATCTATGATACAAAGGCTAGCTGGGATCACGCTAAAGAAACGGAACGGGCAGTCTATGAAGCAAATGTCAGTACCGAATTGCGTGATCGGGCACACCTGCAAGAACAGAAATACCTGTACTTGTATAAGCTGGCGCGACAGTTCAAGGTCCATGGACGGCTTAACAAGGGCGTAATTGATCGTTAATAAAGGAATGAGAATCGGTAATGAAGGGAAAATTTATTTCGTTTGAAGGCCCGGATGGTGCTGGAAAAACGAGTGTGATTAATCAAGTCCAACTTGATCTTGAAAAACAGCTCGGTAAAGACCAGGTAATGTATACGCGCGAACCAGGTGGCGACCATATTTCAGAACAGATTCGCCGGGTATTGTTTGATGACCATAATGGCGACATGGACGGCCGTACAGAGGCATTATTGTTTGCCGCATCACGACGTCAGCATTTAATATCCACGATTCTGCCTGCATTAGAAGCGGGGAAGGTAATTTTATGTGATCGCTATATCGATAGTTCCATTGCTTACCAGGGTGCAGGCCGGCACCTCGGTGAGGATGAAGTGATGCAGATTAATCAATTTGCGATTGATGGGCATTTTCCTGACCTCACTGTTTACCTGGATGTTGATTCGGCGATTGGCTTGCGGCGAATCGCCGAACACCGGTCTAACCAGGTTAACCGTTTGGACCGGGAACAATTAAGCTTTCACCAAACGGTCCGCCAGGCTTACTTACGTCTGCTGGCTCAGGACCCAGAACGAATTAAGAAGATTAATGCCAACCAACCCCTTCAGCAAGTAATTGCGGATGCCGAAGCGACAATTCATGACCGCTTTGCAGATTTATTGGGATAAAGATAAGGAGGAAAATAACCATGAAAATGATTATTGCCATTATTCAATCCAAAGATAGCAACCGTCTCAGAAGAGCATTCAATGATGCTAATATCCAAATGACCCAACTGTCGACGACTGGGGGGTTCCTGCGTGAAGGGAACGCTACCTTCTTAATTGGGGTCAAGGATGACCGTGTCCAAGATGTACTTGACATTATCAAGAAGAATGCCAAGGCTCGTGAACAATACGTTACTTCCCAAATGCACATGGATGTTGAAGGGGGATCCGCTTTCCCAGTCAATGTTCAGATTGGGGGAGCCACTGTCTTTATCCTGCCGGTTGACCAGTTCCTCAAATTCTAAGTAGGTGCATAACGTGGAAGCAGCGGGAAGAGCTCAAAAACTACAACCAGCAATTGTGGACCGCTTTCGGCAAGTATTGGCTAACCATGAGTTGGCACATGCTTACCTGTTTGTTGGACCAGCTGGTTCTGGGAAAACAGCCATTGCCCGATGGTTGGCATTGCGTTTATTTTGCTTGCACCCAGACCAAAATGGTGAGCCTGATTACACGTGCCCTGAATGTCAGCGGATCATGAGTGGCAACCATCCTGACGTGGTGGTTGCCCAACCAGAAGGCCGGCAGATCAAGGTGGACGAAGTGCGTCGCTTAAAGGCCGAATTCACGAAGAGTGCGATGGAAGGTAATCAGAAGCTCTTTGTTATTCATGATGCTGAAAAAATGACGACGAGTGCGGCCAACAGTTTGCTAAAGTTTATTGAAGAGCCAGGACCCGGAATTTATATTTTGATGCTGACTACCAATCAGGGAGCAGTGTTGCCGACGATTAGGTCCCGAACGCAGGTGGTGGAATTACAGCCTTTGTCACGGATAGCACTGGCGGAAACGTTAGCTGAGCATGATATTCCAGCAGTGGAACGAGCAGTTGGAATGGGCTTGACTGACTCCGTTCTAGACATTCAGCAGTGGCAAGAAGATGACTGGTTGAAACAGGCAATTGAGGCTGTATCCGTTTGGTATCGCCATGCTAGTCAAGGAAACATGCTCGCTTTCGTTGATGTGGCCACTGAATTAATGAAGTTGGCCAAGGATCGCGACCAACAACAGCGGCTCTTAGATATGTTAGCCCTTATTTGGCGGGACACCTTGTTAATGGCGAATGGTGTCGCCGATGAACGTGACCAGCACTTTACCAACGTGCAAGATCAACTACAGAAGGTTAGCAACCAGTACCCAGTAGCAACGTTATTACGAGTCTGTGAATTGACTCTTGATAGTCGCCGCCTTTTTGATCAAAACATTGCTTTTCAAAACATTGCTGAACAACTAACAATTCGTATTTGTCAGGCCTTAACGAGATAGGGAGGCGAGTAAAGTGAACGAACATCACGATTCAAATAACATTTATGACCGCTTTGCTCAGGTAACAAAGCAAACACGCGAGCTGGTCGCTAGTATGGAGCAACTTCAGGCCCAAGTGACCCAGGTAATGGAGAAAAATGCTGAGCTATCGATTGAAAATGATCACTTGCGGACCCTTCTCAAGAAGCAACATCAGCCCCAAAATCCGGATCATTTATCTGGCTCACGGGAAAACCTCAAGCAGCTCTACCAGCAGGGCTTTCATGTTTGTTCTGAATATTTTGGCAAACGTTTGGATCCCCACAAATCATGTACGTTTTGTATAGATGCCATTTTTGGCCATGAGGAAGGAAAGTAAGGATGCAACAAGTAAGTTCTTTTCGTAACGCAGATCAAGGGCGGCTTTACCTGGTACCAACCCCAATTGGAAATTTAGATGATATGACCTTTCGGGCCGTGAAGACACTCAAAGAGGTGGACCTGATTGCGGCCGAAGATACCCGCCACACGCAGCAGCTCCTCAATCACTTTGACATTCATACGCCGCAAATTTCCTTTCATGAACACAATACGGAGTCACGAATTCCAGAGTTGATGGCGAAGTTGCAAGATGGCCTCCAGATCGCGCAATGCAGTGATGCGGGGATGCCATCAATTTCCGATCCCGGGAAAGAATTGGTGGCTGCAGCCACAGCAGCCGGCATTCCGGTGGTTCCTTTGCCCGGACCAAATGCTGGTCTTACCGCACTGATTGCCTCAGGACTGGTTCCCCAGCCGTTTTACTTCTTTGGCTTTCTAGAACGTAAGCACCAACAACAGGCGGCTACGCTAACCGCCTTAAAGAACCGTCCCGAAACGATGATCTTTTATGAGGCCCCCCACCGGCTGGTAAAGACGCTTGCCGTAATGGCAGAGGTGCTTGGTGGCGACCGGTCCGTTGTTGTTGCCCGGGAGTTAACCAAGCGTTATGAAGAATTTACTCGGGGCACCATTGCTGAAGTTCACGATTACTTTAAGAGTCACCCAATTAAGGGCGAGTTTGTCATTATTGTCCAGGGAAATGACCATCCAGATGATGATAATGACCGTCAGCAGGGAACTCCAATGGAACAAATTGACCGGGCAATTGCCGATGGTTTGACAACGAACGCGGCCATTAAACTGGTTGCTAAGCAAAACGGCCTCAACCGTCAGGAACTATATAAGCAGTATCACCACATTTAAGGATGGATTATTTTGGAAATTACACAACGTGCAGATACATATGAGATGGATCACCTGTTAACATACTATGAATGTGACGAGACGGGCCATCCAACGATGAGTATGCTAATGAGTATGTTTAGCATGGTGTCAGATGCCCACAGTATTTTTCTGGGGATGGATAACCAAACGATCATGGCTACTGGTGGCGCTTGGGTTATTACTGGGTATGCGGGGACCCTGGAGGAAGAACAACCGCACTTTGGCGATCACGTTGTCTTGGGGACGCGGGCGGTTGCTTATAACCGCTTCTTTGCCCTGCGTGAATTTTGGTTGCGTGCGCCGGAGGGTAAAGTATATGCGAAGGTTCAATGTATGTTTGTGTTTATGGACCTCCATGCCCGCAAATTAGAAGCTATTCCACCGCAGTTAATTGAACCATTTCACTCACCAGAAATTAACCGGTTGCCCCGGGTCCGTCGTCCGCACAAGTTGCTGACGGATGCGTCCATCCAGCAGACGGACTATCATGTGCGGTTCTTTGATATTGATGTGAACCACCATGTTAATAATGCCCGTTACTTTGACTGGCTATTGGCACCGCTGGGTGATGATTTTCTCCGCGCTCATCGTGTGCGTTCATTTGCTATTCAGTACAGTCATGAAGTACGCCCAGGACAGGTTGTCACTAGTATGTTTACTCAGCAGGATGCTGATGGTCAGCTGACAAGTCAACATCGTATTATGGTGGGAACTGAAGAATGCACCACCGCAGATTTTGAATGGTATTAGGATCAATAAAATAGGGACTGGAAGCACAATTCCAGTCCCTGTTTTAATTTTAAATGGTAGACTTAATTTGAGAGTATTATGAGGAGTGATCAAGATGAAGAACGACATGATAGCAGTAATCTATCTACAACCAGATCAAGTTCGTATGCGAATTATTGAGCGTCCTGATTTCAAGATCATTAACAACGTTCAGTCCGGCTCCTTCCAGATTGACACGAATGGTCCGACTGCCAACTATATGGCAAACATGGAAGCAATTGTGGATAACATCGAAGGGTTTAAAGAGTTAGCGCGTGATTATCAAATCAAGAACATCCTCTTTTATGGTGCCCGTGAAGATCTCGATGAGGTCACCGCATCCTATGTTCGTGACCAGTTGGAAGTGCGGACAGGACTGACTATCGAATGGTTGAATAATAACCAGCTAATGGCGGAATTGATGAGTCATATTATGACTACCCTGCCAGATTTCAAGAAGATGAGTAAGCACTGCTTGTACCTGTTAAGTATTGGTTTGGACAGTACGACCTTGGCTTTCTTCCACCACAATCAATTCGAGGCCTCCTGGGAGATTGACTTGGGTGGGGCCCATATTCACCAACTAGTGGAACGGCTTAGTCAAACGACGACGAACCCTAATGAAATTATCCAAGACTACATTAACAGTAAGCTGGAATACTTAGAGCCGGAACTGAAGCGGCATAAAAAGACGGTTTTGCTGATTCAAAATTCAGCAACGTTAAATGCCCGGTATATTCCCCAGAATGAACACTTGGCAGAATTACCACGTGACCAGTTCCAAGATACCCTGAAGCACATGCTTTTGACGTCGGATAATTACTTGCAACGGTATCTCGGCGTTAACCAGCAATTCCCATACGCCTTGCCAAACTACTTGGTAATTGCGCGGATGGCCCGGATTATTGCTCCCCAAAGCATCTACGTCACCGATCTTTCCACGATGGGTGGCTTGTCGACGGGGATGGCCGTGGGCAACAGTGACGACCAACAGAAACGGGATAACATGATTCGGACGTCTGCTGATAATATGGCCCGTCGTTACGGAGTTGATCCTGCGCACTCCGATTTTGTAACGCGGTTTGCCCTCCAGCTGTTTGACCAGTTGAAGCCCATTCACCGTCTGAATAATCACTACCGGTTATTGCTTGAAATTGCGGCCAAAATTGATGATATTGGGAACTTCATTAACCAGGAGGGTCACTACCGTCACTCAGCTTATATTTTGGAAGCCAACCCGCTGATTGGTTTGTCTGACCAGGATAACCGGATTATCGCTGAAGTTGCGCGTTACCACAGTGCCGAGGTGCCAACGGTCAGTCAGTCTCATTACCGTCACGTGGACGATGACTTGCAGCTACCAGTGGCTAAGCTGGCTGCTATTCTGCGGTTGGTAGATGCTCTGGACGATTCACGGCAACAGAAGATTAGTCAATTGCGTCTAAAGCTGAAGGGCCAGCGGTTGGTAATCAAGGCCACGGCTAATGACGACCTGGTTTTGGAAAAGTGGTCGTTTAGTAAGAAATCACAATTGTTTACGGATGTTTTTGGCATTACGCCAGTACTGAAGGAAAAGGAAGGTCGGTAAAATGTATAAAGACTTTTACAAACCACAAAACTATGTTAACCGGGAATTGAGTTGGATTGACTTCAATGGCCGGGTCCTTGAAGAAGCTACTGACATGAGCAACCCGCTGCTAGAACGGGCAAACTTCCTCGGTATTACCCAAAGCAACGTTGATGAATTCTTCATGGTCCGGGTTGCTTCACTGCACAAGTTAGCCGCTGCCAATGTGACAACGACTGATGCTTCGGGTCTAACGCCCCAAGAGCAACTGGATGCTGTTAACGCCAAGGAGCACCGGATGGTTAAGCAACGGTATGAAGTATACAACCAGCAAATCATTCCTGACCTGGCTAAGAAGGAGATTAATATCCTCCACATTGCCGATCTGAATGAAAAACAACGGGAATTTATTCGTCGGTACTTTAGCGATGAACTAATGCCTGTATTGACGCCAATGGCGGATGATACGTCACGGCCATTCCCATTCATCGCTAACAACTCCTTGAACATTGCTGTGCAATTACAACGTGATCCAAACCAAAAGGAAGAAGATCACCAGCATAAGGAGATCCTGGAAGGTGACCAGGAAGTTGATACGCGTGAAATGGAACCACATGATGACCGGAAAGAAAGCGACATTAAGTTTGCCACGGTCCGGGTACCATCAATTTACAAACGACTGGTTCGCCTGCCCGGTGACAACAACTTCATGTTGATCGATGAATTAATTAAACAGTTCCTTGGTCAGCTGTTCCCTGGATACCAAATCTTGGCGACTGCCACTTACCGGGTAATGCGTGATATGGACTTGGATGTTGCTGAAGAAGATACTTCTGACTTGTTGCGGGCTGTTAAGCACCAACTCCGTGAACGGGAGCATGGTCAAGTAATGCGGCTCGAAGTTGAGAACACCATTGACCAGTGGCTGGAAGACCAGTTAGTTGATAACCTCCATGTCGGTGAGCGGTCCATCTATGAAGTTGATGGTCCGGTCGATCTGACATTCTTAAAGAAACTGCCCGGGATGGTTGACGGTCATGCTGACTTACGGTTCCCAAAGTTTACCCCATACCTGAACCCAGAGTTGGATATGGATCACAACATCTTTGCAGCCATCCGCAAGAATGACTACCTGATGCAGCACCCATACGAGAGCTTCCAAGCGGTTGTTAACTTTATTCACCAAGCGGCAATTGATCCCCAAGTACTGGCAATCAAGATGACCCTCTACCGGGTATCTGGTAACTCACCAATTATTAAGTACTTAGGAATGGCGGCCCAACAGGGTAAGCAAGTTACTGTTCTGGTGGAAGTTAAAGCCCGGTTCGATGAACAAAATAACGTCCGGTGGGCCCAACGTTTGGAACGGATGGGATGTCATGTTATCTATGGCTTGGTCGGCTTGAAGACCCACTGTAAGATTTCGCTGGTTATTCGGCGTGATGAAGATGGTCTCCGGCGTTACATGCACCTGGGAACTGGTAACTATAATGATGTTACGGCTAATTTCTACACCGATATGGGGATGTTAACTTGTGACCAGGAGATTGGGATCGATATGACTAATCTCTTCAACATGTTGTCAGGGTTTGCCCGTCCACCATACTTTAATAAGTTGCGGGTTTCCCCAGATGGCATTCGGGAATTCATTGATGAGAAGATTGACCAGCAAATTAAAATTGCGGAAAATGGCAACCCAGCATTTATCCGGATGAAGATGAACTCACTTTCGGATAAGCAGATCATTGCCCGTTTGTATGAAGCCGCTTCGAAAGGTGTTAAGATCCAATTACTTGTGCGGGGAATTACTTGTCTGCGGAATGATTTACCTGAATTACACGGCAATATTGAAGTACACTCCATTGTCGGACGGTTCCTTGAGCACTCCCGGATCTACTACTTCAAGGGTAATGGTAATGAAGAAATCTACTTGGCCAGTGCGGATATGATGACACGGAACCTGAACCGGCGGGTTGAAGAACTCTTCCCAGTTGAACAACCAGCCGTTAAGCAAAAGGCCATCCGGATTTTTGATGACATGTGGCGTGACAACGTTAAGGCCCGTGAATTAGTGGGTGACCACTATGAACGGATTGACCGTCATGGTGCAGAACCATTTAATGCCCAAGAATACTTTGCTGAAACGGCCACGAAGGAACGGCATGCTGAACAACGTGAAATTAAAGCTAAACGCCACTTTTCCGGTGTCTTCCAAAAGTTGAGCAAGCACGTATCTAACCTGCACATCGATAACGGAAAGGATGACCGCGATGAGTAAAGGGCCGGCCTATTTAGCAATTATTGACTTGGGCTCGAATTCCGTTCGTCTTAAAATTAGTCAAATTGCTGACAATGGTACTTACAAAACGGAAACATACGAAAAACAGTATGTTCGCTTATCCTCTCAAATGGGGCCAGAGAAGACCTTAAAGGAAGAACCAGTTAAACGGACCTTAGCAGCCTTAGCGCACTTCCGGGAGGTCATTGACCAATACTCTAATATCACGACATTAGCTGTAGCGACGGCCGCTGTTCGTCAGGCTAACAACCAAAAGTGGTTTTTAAAGCAGGTTAAAGCAGAGACAGGCTTCAATATCCACGTAATTTCTGGAGAACGGGAAGCCTACCTTGATTATGTTGGCGTCAATCGCACCCTTGATATTAAACGGGGATTGATCCTCGATACTGGTGGTGCCAGTATGGAACTGATTTTGGTTGACAATGGTGCTGCTGAAGAAACCATTAGTCTGCCAATTGGTTCTGTCCTAATTTCACAACACTACCACTTAACTGACCAGATTGATCCCGCAGACCTCTTTGACGCGGTCACGCGGGTTGACCAAGTCCTGGCAAAGCACCAGTGGTTAAATCGTATCCGGCATGGTGAAGTCATTGCTCTAGGTGGTAGTAACCGGGCATTGGCAAAGGTGTACCGGTGGCAACGGGCCCAAACTCCTGACCAGGTCTTACCGGTTCATGGTTTACGGATGCAGTCAGGAGAAGCATTGGACATTATGCACCAGCTTTTGGAAAGCACCCGTGAAGAACGGGCCCAGATGCGTGGAATCACGAAGGATCGGGCGGACGTCATTGTCGGCGGCCTCTTACCATTAATGGCAATTATCCGTCAACAGGATATTCAACAAATTCGCTTTTCCAATAGTGGCTTGCGTGAGGGACTATTAATGAAGTATTTAGACCATCAATTGAACCTCGAACATTTGCGGGCCTTATAAGCTTGTAATCGCTTTACTAAACTTTTACTAAATTTTACTAAACCATCCTTGATATCTGTGCTACAATTCAAGGTGTAAAGAAATTACAGTGTTTGCTTGGTTAACACTAGTATGCAGAGGAGGAAACTTAACATGGCAATTTTAGTTGCTGGTGGTGCTGGTTATATCGGTTCCCACATGGTAAAGGACTTAGTAGAACATGGTCAGGACGTTGTTGTCGCTGATAACTTATCTACTGGTCACCGGGCCGCAATTAATCCTAAAGCAAAGTTTTATGAAGGTGACATTCGCGATCGGAAGTTCTTGGACAAGATTTTTGATAATGAAGATATCGAAGCTGTTGTTCACTTTGCAGCCTTCTCAATTGTTCCTGAATCAATGACTAAGCCGCTGAAGTACTTTGACAACAACACTGGTGGGATGATCACTTTACTAGAAGCAATGCGTGACCACCACATTAAGTACATTGTCTTCAGTTCAACAGCCGCTACTTACGGTGTCCCTGAACACATGCCAATCAAGGAAACTGATCCGCAGAACCCAATTAACCCATACGGCTTAAGTAAGTTAATGATGGAAAAGATGATGCACTGGGCTGACAAGGCTTACGGTATCAAGTTCGTTGCTCTTCGTTACTTTAATGTTGCTGGTGCTGATCCGGATGGGACTATTGGTGAAGACCACGGTCCAGAAACCCACTTGGTTCCAATCATCTTACAAGTTGCCCAGGGCAAGCGTGATGAATTAAGCATCTTCGGTGATGACTACAACACGCCAGATGGGACTAACGTTCGTGACTACGTTCATGTTATGGACTTAGCGGATGCCCACATTTTGGCTATCAAGTACCTGGAAGCTGGCAATGACAGTAATGCCTTCAACCTGGGTTCATCCACTGGATTCTCCAACAAGCAAATGCTGGAAGCTGCCCGGCAAGTTACTGGTAAGCCAATTCCTGCTAAGATTGCTCCTCGTCGCCCTGGTGACCCTGATTCATTGGTTGCCGCTAGTGACAAGGCCCGGAATGTCTTAGGCTGGGATCCAAAGTACGATGATGTTCATGATATTATCGCGACTGCTTGGAAGTGGCACTCTACTCATCCAAAGGGTTACGACGACCGTGACTAGTAAATAAAAATAACAAGTGAACGGGAAGTGTGGCAGAAGTTGTTGCACTCACCCGTATAAATAAAGAGGACTCAAGTGTTCGGATTTTCCGGCCACGAGAGTCCTTTTGTGTACTTTGTCGTAGTATTTTTACCAATATAGATTGGTTACACCCTTTCTTTTTCTTCTCTCAGGAGAGGAAAGAGTAGGTGCAACTTGATTGGTGTGATAAGATATTAGTGTTATTGAAAGGATGAGACAGAAATGAAAGTCTTGGCAATTGACACTTCAAACCAACCAATGAGTGTGGCCCTTGTTGAAGATGAGCAGCTAATGGCAACAACCACCCTCAACATGGTGCGTAACCATAGTATTTTTTTGATGCCAACGATTGATAAATTATTTCAATTGGTTCAGTGGCAGCCGGCAGATATTGACCGGGTTGTTGTCGCTCAAGGCCCCGGTTCATATACCGGTGTCCGGATTGCAGTAACGACCGCAAAGGTGCTTGCTGATACTGAAAACCTCCCTTTAGTGGGCGTTTCCAGCTTAGCAGTCCTTGCCCGGAATGTGGTTCCGGCCAGTGATGATTTAATTGTGCCATTCTTTGATGCGCGGCGGGGCAACGTCTTTGCCGGTGCTTATCAATGGAATAATGGCCAATTGGTAAATAAAATTGCTGATCAACATGTAGCCATGAATGACTTGCTAGGCCAATTGGCGAAGGTTGACCATCAGGTATTGTTAGTGGGTCATTTAACGGACCGGATCAAGAAGAAAATGACGGGGGACCTACCGACTAATGTTCACCTAATGCCACGTCCATTTGCTATTCCATCCACGTATCAATTGGCATTAGCGGGCGAAAAGGCAGAGCCAACCAAGGACATTGACAACTTTGTTCCGCATTACCTGCGCATTACGGAAGCTGAGGCTAACTGGCAGAAACTGCATCCTGGTGAAACGAAGGGCAGTTATGTTCGGGAAGTTTAAGCGCTGGTTCAACGGTGAAACGAACCACCAGCTTAAATTTGATTCCCAACTAATTCAGATTCATGGTCATCAGTACCTGTTACGGCGTGCAACTAACCAGGATGTGCCCGCAATGGTCGAAATCGAACGACAAAACTTTGGTACCCCACCGTGGAGTGCGAATGCTTTTGAGCTCGAGTTGAGTCGTTTCCGTGATCGCTTATATTTGGTGATGACCTATGATTCACAAGTTGTGGGTTACATTGGTGCTTCATTTAACTGGTACCATCGCGAGAGTCATATTACTAATATTGCTGTTTTACCGTCATATCACAGTCAGGGTGTCGGTGAGCACCTCATTAGAGCGTTATTCCAGGCCAGTACCCGTGTCGGAATGACGGCGATGAGCCTGGAAGTCCGGGTTTCTAATACCCGCGCCCAGCAACTGTATCAACGGTTAGGCTTTCACCAATCTAAATTAAAGCGGCGGTACTACATTGACGATCATGAAGACGCCTGGGAAATGAAAGTTGATTTAAGAAGTGAGGAAGAAGATAACTAACTATGTCAGCAAAAACCTTAATTTTGGCATTTGAAACGAGTTGTGATGAAACCAGCGTTGCGGTAGTGGAGAACGGTACGAAGATTTTGTCCAACATTGTGGCGACGCAAATTGAAAGTCACCAACGCTTTGGTGGGGTGGTCCCTGAAGTTGCTAGTCGTCACCATATTGAATGGATTACCCGCTGCACTGACCAAGCATTAGCTGAAGCCAAAGTATCATATGATGATATTGCAGCAGTGGCGATTACGTATGGTCCCGGTCTGGTGGGTTCACTATTAATTGGTGTTACGGCAGCGAAGACGATTGCTTGGGCTCACCATTTGCCACTGGTACCGGTTAACCACATGACGGGGCACTTATACGCGGCCCGCTATGTGGGTGAATTTATGTATCCCCAAATGGCCCTCCTTGTTTCGGGTGGCCATACTGAACTAGTTTATATGCCCCAAGAACACCAATTTGAAATCATTGGCGAAACGCGTGATGATGCGGCTGGCGAAGCTTACGATAAAATTGGTCGGGTCCTGGGTGTTAATTACCCAGCGGGGAAGACCATTGATGAATGGGCTGCTCAGGGACATGATACCTTTAAGTTCCCCCGGGCAATGGAAAAGGAAGCTAACTATGACTTCAGCTTTAGTGGGTTGAAGAGTGCCTTCATTAACACTGTCCACAATGCTGACCAGCGGGGTGAAAAGCTCAATAAGTATGACCTGGCAGCTAGCTTCCAACAGAGTGTTGTTGATGTGCTGGCAGAGAAGACAATGCGGGCACTAGACCGTTACCCAGTTAAGCAACTGATTTTAGCCGGTGGGGTTGCCGCTAACCATGGTCTGCGGAGCCGGTTAGATCATGACATGCACAAGTATCATCCAGACGTCAACATGCTGCAAGCACCGCTGAAATTATGTGGTGACAATGCCGCCATGATTGGGGCGGCAGGCTACATGTGCTATCAACACGGCGACCGTGCGGGGATGGACCTGAACGCCGAACCAGGATTGATGTACGACAGAATGAAAAATTAATAATGACCATCAAAAAAGGCCTCGAGGACTAATCCTCGAGGCCTTTTATAGTTATTACTTCCGGACTTGACCATTGCCGGTAATTTCATATTTGATGGTAGTTAATTGCGCTAATCCCATTGGCCCACGTGCGTGTAGCTTTTGCGTACTAATCCCAATTTCAGCACCAAAGCCAAACATCCCACCATCGGTAAACCTGGTTGAGGCGTTGATGTAGACACATGCTGAATCAATTCGTTGCTGGAATTCATGTCCCCGCGCAATATCATTAGTGATAATTGCTTCGGAGTGTTGGGTACTGTGTTCATTAATGTGGTTAATGGCTTCATCCAAACTGTCAACGACTTTCACCGCCATGATGAGGTCATTATACTCGGTATCCCAATCCTCATCTGTGGCGGGAATCATCCCCGGAACAAGGGCACAAGCTGCCTGGTCACCCCGTAGTTGCACACCATGATCTTGCAGGGCCTTGGCAATGGTTGGCAGGTATTGAGCAGCAATATCATGGTGAATGAGGAGCTTTTCAGCAGCATTGCAGACTGATGGACGCTGGACCTTAGCGTTGACGACAATGTCAGTGGCCATTTGCAGGTCAGCGTCACGGTCAACGTAGACGTGACAGTTACCAGCACCAGTTTCAATTACTGGTACGGAAGCCGTTTGGACTACCCGTTGAATAAGGCCGCGACCACCGCGGGGGATTAAGACATCGATGTATTCAGAGAGCTTCATCATTTCTTGGGCAACTTCGTGACTGGTATCTTCTACCAGTTGCACAGCATCCTGTGGTAATCCGGCTTCTTGTAAGGCTGATCGCATGACCTGGGCAAGGGCGGTATTCGTCCGGATGGCCTCTTTGCCACCCCGGAGGATGACGGCGTTCCCACTCTTAAAAGTTAACCCAGTGGCATCAACGGTAACATTTGGGCGCGCCTCAAAGATGATTCCGATCACACCAAGAGGAACCCGCTTTTGGAGAATTTGCAGGCCATCCTTGCTAATCCATCCGCGGTCAATTTGCGCCGTTGGGTCAGCCAATCTTGCAATTGCGCGTAACCCATTGGCCATATCAGTAACCCGTTGTTCATTGATCATTAACCGGTCAGTGAATTTTGCAGGCATGGCGGATGCGTTTGCCAAATCATCATGATTGGCTTTGATAATTTCGTCTTGGTGCTTTGTTAAGGCCGCGGCCATTGCTAACAGCCCCTTGTTCTTCGTAGCAGCATCGAGAATTGCCAGTTGGCGGGCCGCTACCTTTGCTTGTTTACCAATTTTTTCTAACGTTGAGTTCATAATAAAACCTCCTTATTCACCAAATATTGTTCCCACTTGCTGACCTTCCAAAATCTGAAAAATAATCTTCGGATCGCGGCCATTGCAAAGGACCATCCGCTGGTGAGCATTGATGATCGTAGCTGCAGCGCGCAGTTTCGTAACCATTCCGCCCGTTCCAAATTGCGTGCTGGATCCACTGGCGGCCTGGGTTAATTCAGGGGTCATGTGGGTAACGTGGCGAATTGCTTGGGCATCAGGATATTTGTGGGGATCCTTATCATAAAAGGCGTCAATGTCAGATAAGACGATCAACAAATCAGCGTTAATTTTGGTTGCAACCTGGGCAGAAAGTTCATCGTTATCACTAAAAGTGGTGTGGTGATCCAATTCATCAACAGAAACGGGGTCGTTTTCATTGATAATCGGGATGATTGAATCATTCAGCAGGGTAGTAATGGTGTTCAAAATGTGCTGCTGACTAACAGGGTATTCAAGGACATCCCGCGTTAACAATAGCTGGGCCACTTTGCTTTGGTAGTCGAGAAAACGCTGGGAGTAAATACGCATTAGCTCGGTTTGCCCAATTGATGCCAGAGCTTGCTGCCGGGCGATTTCTTGTGGTCGCTTGCTAAGCCCTAAACTGGCCAGTCCCACCCCAATGGCACCAGATGAAACGAGCAACATTTCGTATCCTTGATGACTGAGCGTTGCCAGCGTAAACGCTAGGCGGTCAATGGTTCGTAAATTTACTTGACCATTGGGGTAAATTAAACTGCTAGTTCCAACTTTGACAACGACTCGTTTATTTTCTTTCCCCATGGCGGTCATCCTTTCTAAAACAAAAGCATGTCTTGATCAAGGCACCAGTCACGGCGTTACCATCCTTGTTCAAAGACATGCTTTACACTTTTACATTTAATTATTTAATTGATGTGATTAACAATGATTAGGATTCGGATCTTTGCCAGCAGCTTTCAGCCAATGACTGCCGGTCTCTGCACTTTCCTACTTGGATCATTTGCTTGCAGTGTACACTGCTTATTAATAAAATGTCAACTATTTTCTTGGTCAAATTTTTCTAATTCTTCAGCCGCGCTGGTCCAATCAAGCTCGACTTCCTC
>CALVFC010000019.1 GCA_944326735.1 uncultured Limosilactobacillus sp.
ACAGAATTGTTCCAACATCTTAGGGTAATACTGGGACGAAATAGGGTTCCACGGGACGAGTGCTCCTTCACGAAGGGTCTTCTTCCGGTCTGGAACAACTAGGTCAACATCGACTTCTAGTTTTGAACCGAGTCCCTCACATTCTGGACAGGCACCAATTGGGGCGTTAAACGAGAATAACCGTGGTTCCAATTCACCCACTGTAAATCCACAAATTGGACAAGCATACTGTTCAGAGAACGGAATTGGCTCACCACCAATCACATCCGCAATTGCGTAACCGTCACTCAAACGCAAAGCAGCTTCAAAAGAATCAAACAGGCGTGAACGAATCCCATCCTTAACAATAATCCGGTCAACGACCACGTTTACACGGTGTTTCTTGTTCTTGTCTAACTCTGGGACCTCATCCAAGTCATAAGTTTCACCATCAACCTGGACCCGGACAAATCCCTCGCGCTTGATTTTTTCAAAAACTTTCTTTTGGGTGCCCTTCTTGTCACGGACAATTGGTGACAATATTTGTAACTTAGTCCGTTCCGGGAGCTGCAAAACACGATCAACCATTTGATCCGGAGTTTGACTACTAATTGGAATATGGTCATTAGGACAAATCGGGGTCCCCACTCGTGCCCAGAGAAGCCGCAAGAAGTCATTAATTTCGGTGACCGTACCAACAGTTGACCGCGGGTTATGTGACGTTGTCTTCTGGTCAATGGAAATTGCTGGTGATAGTCCTTCAATGGAGTCCACATCTGGTTTATCCATCTGTCCTAAAAATTGACGCGCATAGGCGGACAGACTTTCAACATAGCGCCGCTGCCCTTCAGCATATAGGGTATCAAAGGCGAGCGAGCTCTTACCGGATCCTGATAAACCGGTAATCACTACCAATTTATTTTTGGGAATCGTTACATTGATATTTTTGAGGTTATGGGCACGTGCACCACGAATGATGATTTTGTTATTGGCCACGTTCATTCCTCCTTACTTACCGTGCTTTACTTTTTTACCACTCATCTGACTTTGTAATTCCATCACAGTATCACGAAGCGTTGCCGCCTGCTCAAAGTCCAGTCGCTTAGCAGCGGCCCGCATCTGCTCAGTCAGTTCTTCCACCATGTTCTCCTGAGCAGTATGACTCAACTTAGCAAAGTCCTTCGTGGTAAATTCAGTATCAGTTTCTTTTTCACCACTATCAGCACTCTTCTTCGTTGCAGAAATGGCTTCTTGAATTGGCTTAATAATTGTCTTTGGTGTAATACCGTGCTTCTTGTTGTAAGCCTGTTGGATCTTACGCCGCCGGGCAGTTTCGTCAATGGCCTTTTGCATCGAATCAGTGACCGTATCAGCATACATAATAACGGCCCCATGAGCGTTCCGCGCTGCCCGACCAATCGTCTGAATCAATGACCGTTCGTTCCGCAAGAACCCTTCCTTGTCAGCATCCAAAATGGCAACCAACGATACTTCTGGCACATCCAGTCCTTCCCGCAATAGGTTGATCCCAACCAGCACATCAAACTTACCTAACCGTAAGTCGCGGATAATTTGCGTCCGTTCCAAAGTTTTAATATCGGAGTGCAGGTACTTAACCTTCAAGCCGAGGTCCTTCAGGTAATCGGTCAAGTCTTCCGACATCTTCTTGGTCAAGGTCGTCACGAAGACCCGCTCATGCTTTTCAACCCGTTTATTAATTTCAGCCACCAGGTCATCGATCTGCCCCATCACTGGCCGCACCTCAATTGTTGGATCCAACAGTCCAGTAGGCCGAATGATCTGTTGAACAACGTGGTCCGTTTGCGCTTCTTCGTATGGACCCGGTGTTGCTGACATGTAGACCACTTGATTAATATGCTTCTCAAATTCATTCAACTTGAGTGGCCGGTTGTCATAGGCACTTGGTAGCCGGAAGCCGTAGTCCACCAACATCTTTTTCCGGGCATGGTCACCGTTGTACATCCCCCGCACCTGTGGCATTGTCTGGTGGGATTCATCTACAACTAACAGGAAGTCCTTCGGGAAGAAATCCAGGAGCGTATAAGGTGGTTCCCCTGGTTTACGCCCATCCATATACCGTGAGTAGTTTTCAATCCCGTTACAATAGCCCATTTCACGGAGCATTTCGATATCATAAGTGGTCCGTTGTTGCAGGCGTTCCGCCTCTAACAGTTTGCCCTCTTCCGTAAACTTATGGACTTGGGTCTTCATATCCGCCTCAATTTGTGGCAGGGCCCGGTCCATAATTTCGTCACTGGTCAAAAAGTGAGTTGCTGGGAAGATCGATACATGTTCCCGGTCACCTATCACCTCACCAGTTAATGCGTCAACGACCCGAATCCGGTCAATTTCATCACCAAAGAATTCGATTCGTAACGCCTTATCATCACGCGAGGCAGGAAATACTTCCACAACATCACCGTGAACCCGGAAACGACCCCGTTGAAAGTCGATATCGTTTCTTTCAAACTGAATATTTACCAGTTGACGAAGGAACTGGTCGCGGTCTACTTGCTGGCCAACCCGCAAGGAAACAACGTGGTTATGGTATTCACTAGGGTCCCCTAAACCAAAAATAGACGAAACGGACGCCACCACAATCACGTCATCCCGTTCCATTAGTGAAGAGGTTGCGGAGTGCCGCAACTCATCAATTTCATCATTGATGGAAGCATCCTTTTCGATGTAAGTATCACTCGAAGGAACATATGCTTCAGGCTGGTAGTAATCATAATAGGAAACAAAGTATTCCACGGCGTTATGGGGAAAGAACTTCTTCATTTCACCATAAAGCTGTCCCGCTAAGGTTTTATTGTGGGAGAGGATTAGCGTGGGCTTATTAACGTTGGCAATGACATTGGAAATGGTGAATGTCTTACCAGTACCAGTAGCTCCCAATAGGATCTGCGCCTTTTCGCCTTTTTCGATACCGTTCGTGAGTTCTTTGATTGCTTCCGGCTGGTCACCTGTCGGTTTGTAATCAGATACCAATTCAAACGGCTTGTGTGGTTGACGATAAATCACTATTAATCCCCCTAACATAAAGAAAAGGCTGGATGTTCCAGCCCCGATATTCGCTGCATTTATTTTATCATCAGAACATGCATTCGTCTATTGAAACAAATTCGTCCATCATCTGGGTGAATTTGTCTAATCTATCGACTAATTGTCTTCTTTGACCGGGAAACTTTATTGCCCGTACCTGGTGATTCGATATAATAGATAAGTATGTAATTTTTTAAAGAAAGTAGGATTCTATGTTTCACCATTTAGCTCACTACAAAGTACATTGGTACACAGCCCTTGCTAGCCTAATGGCAACAATTTGCTTTGTCGGTACAGTTGGCCAAACTCTCACTAGCATGCAGGCTGGCTGGCCGTTTGTTGGTTGGTGGATGCTGAAAACATTTGCTGCGGGTAGCGTTCTCCTGATTCCCATCATGATTGGTTACCAGCAGCATTATCACCCCAAACGACAAGGGATCCTCCTCCTAGCGTGGCTCGTTGGTTTAGTAACCTTCACCTGGGCTCATTACACAACTCAACCCGTGGTCAATGCCAGTCAACGGTCACCTGAATTATACGTTGTTCAGCAGGTATTTATTACCTGGCTGTTATCAACGATCCTAGTTTGGGCGGCCCCATACCTCCACCATCTCTTTCATCGGTGGTCAATTCAGCAACGGCGACGCTGGCTGTTGATCATCACCGGTGCATTCCTCATTTTGAACTTTGTCAACGGTTATGATGCCTTTGGTTTCCACCGAGGGAATAGTTTGATTTGGTTTGGCTATCTTTTTGCGATTGGTGATTGGCTTGCCAACGACCAGCGCTGGCTCAAGCGATGGTCCCCTTTCAGGTATGGCTGCTTAACCGGGCTTTTGTTCTTATCCAGTACAGTTGTTACTTGGCTTAACATGAACAATGTCGTTTATAGTCCCCACAGTGGTTTAACTCCTAATAACCACTACCTGTTAGCAATTAATCCCTACCAGCCTTTCATGCTAATTACCTGCATGTTACTGGTAACGTGGGTCAGCACTAGTCATCAGGAAGCCCAGGCTGCTTGGCGAGCCAACGATACCTTCCAGGGGATCCTTACCCTCAATTTGCTTGGCCTACCAATGGCTTTTACGCCCTTCCTGGTGAACCATTTCTCATGGACAAGTGGATTAATTCTCAGTATCGTGTTATGGGCAATTTTACAAGGCTTAACAATCGTGATTATCCGCTTCAGTCCGCAGTGGCAGCTGTCACTGGGCATCAGCCAGGTTAATCACTACCTATTAAAAGGCTGGCGACGGTATTGGCCCTTGCTGCTAACCTTTCTGCTTTTGTGGCTGATGACATTAATTTCCTTCGCCCTGTTGTGGAACGGTAATTGGACGATGGTGCAATGGGTCATGACTGAACGGATCAAGATTGTGCTGGTCAACGTGGCGATTTCCTTTGCCATCACAATTATCATTATGGCAATTACTAATCACTGGTGGATTGCCACGGGAATTAGTGTCATCTTCTACGCCGGCTGGATCGTTGCCTCGATGCTTAAGATTGCCGCGCGAAATGAGCCCATCATTCCCACGGACCTGTCCACATTAGCTGCCCCGGGGGCAATGCTGGGGATGGTAAGTAAGTCCGTAATCGTCATTGTTCTTCTGGCCCTCATCGTGGTGATGGCCCTGGCTGCCTGGATCGAACACTGGGCAGGTAAAAATACCCGTTTTTCCATTAGTGGCCGGATTATCACCGCAGTGTTGGCCGTCGCCTACCTGTTCAGCTTCACGCTGGCAAACCACAGTAGTTCCATTATTTATAAGCAGTTGCAAAACATGGACGATATTCCCTACTTTTACTCCCAGCTGCGCGGTGCCAAACTGAACGGTACCCTGCTTCAGTTTGCTAATAACATCGACGTTCACACGATGAATAAGCCCCATGGCTACTCCCGTGCTACCATGATGCATATCGCTAAGAAGTATCAACGAGAAGGTGCCACTATTAACCGGCAACGCCTTCATAACTCAGTGGGCCACCAAAACCTGGTCTTCGTTTTAAGTGAAAGTTATTCAGATCCTGCTCGTGTCCCCGGGCTTAAAATTCACGGGGGCGACCCCATCCCATACTTACATAAGCTCAAGAAGCATTCCACCAGTGGGCTAATGCTCAGCTCTGGTTACGGGGGAGGTACAGCCAACATGGAATACCAGGCACTAACGGGGCTGTCGATTGCCAACTTCTCACCAACAATGCCGACCCCTTATTCGCAATTAGTACCATACCAAAAACGGGCCTTTGCGATTAATCAACTGTTCCCCTACAGCATTGGCATCCACCCATTCACGGCCAACCTATACAGTCGCAAGGCCGTTTACCGGAAGTTTGGTTTCAATAAGTTTTATCACTTTGATGGCGGTGCAAAGATTACTTATACAAAGAAGATTCAGAATAGTCCACGGGTTAGTGATGATTCGGCATATAAGGAAATTTCATTAAACCTGCAACGGCAACCACATGGGAAGTTCATTCAGATGGCAACGATGCAGAACCATATGCCATACGATCCCAGCTACTACCATGAGCGCCAATTCAAGGTCAGTGGCAAGGGTTACAACAACCCTGACCAGCAGGCCCAGATTGAAACTTACATTCAAGGAATCCATTACACGGACGCGGCATTACGTTCGTGGATTAAGCAGCTGGATGAAATGAAACAACCAGTAACCGTGGTTTGGTACGGTGACCACCTACCAGGAATTTACCATGGCTTACCAATGGGCAAGTATGGTGTTCCTCTGCATGAAACAGACTACTTTATCTACAGCAACCCCGCTGCCCAGAAGCTAAACCGTACTAAATTTACCCATCGCTATAAGCTTGTGTCGCCAAACAACTTTGGTGCACTGGCCCTCGAGCAAATGAACGTGAAGGTCTCACCATACTTTGCCCTGTTAACGAAGGTTGCCCATGATATTCCGGCAACATCATTGCCGACAAATGGGACATCCAAGAATAACGCTGCTCACCAGAGCGGTCGCGACTTTATCAATGACCAAGGTAAACATGTTCATCTAAACAAACAGCAACGACAACTCTTTCACGATTATCAACTAGTTCAATATGACCTCATTGCTGGTCACCACTATTTGTTGCATAATGCATTCCTGAAAGAGGTCGCCAAGTAAAATAGAATTTCAGATGACAAAAGGTCCTGAGGATTCGGTTATTCCGAAAACCTCAGGACCTTTATTGATATTTCAGGGCTCCCATCCTGTTTTTAATTGTTAATCTTCAGCAAAGTCTGCCAAAGCCTTGGCAAATTGGTTTAACTTATCGTTAGCCTTGTCTGGATCATCAGCACTCGTACCAATGTAGAACTTCAGCTTTGGTTCCGTTCCTGATGGCCGAATAGCAATCCAGGTCTCATCATCTAAGACATACCGCAAAACATTTGATTCAGGAATACCTAATTCAGAAACCGTACCGTCAGCAGCGGTCTTTGTGTTGTTTGAGAAGTCTTCCGTAACGACAACCTTGTGACCCGCAAATTCCTTTGGTGCTTCTTCACGGAACTTCTTCATCAAAGCGGCCATCTTAGCAGGTCCATCAACACCTGGGTACATGTTGGCAACCGTCCGTTCACGGAAGTAACCGTACTTCTTGAACAGTTCTTGGACACCATCGTACAAGGTCATGTTGCGACTCCGGTAGTAAGCAGCTACTTCGGCCAAGAGAGTCAGTGATTGGATAGCATCCTTATCACGAACGAATGGCTTGATCAGGTAACCGTAACTTTCTTCGAAACCAAACATGAAAGTGTGGTCGGCTTTGCCAGTTTCGTATTGGTGAATTTGGTCAGCAATCCACTTGAAACCGGTCAAAACGTTGATCATCTTCACACCGTAGTCGGCCGCAATCTTGGCAGCAAAGTTAGTGGAAACAATGGACTTAACTGCCGCAGCATTCTTTGGCAGCGTTCCTGCTTGCTTGTGAGCTTCCAAGATGTAGTGGAGCATTACAGATGCGATTTGGTTACCGGTCAATAATTGGTATTCACCATTTGGTTGACGAACGGCACACCCAAGGCGGTCAGCATCGGGGTCCGTAGCAATCAGAACATCAGCATCAATTTGCTTTCCTAACTTGATGGAACGAACGAATGCTTCAGGGAATTCTGGGTTTGGATGCTTCAAACCTGGGAAGTCACCATTTGGTTGGGCTTCAGTTGGTTCGATGGTGAAGTTCGTAAAACCAGCTTGACGCAGGGCCCGTTCACCCAGCATTCGACCAGTTCCGCACAATGGGGTAAAGACAAACTTCATATCCTTACCGTACTTTTGTGCCAATTCATGGTTAATAGTAACTTGCTTGGCATTAGCCAAGTATGCTGCATCAACGTCTTCACCAATAATGGTTTCAGTACCGTTATCGAGCAATTCTTGTTCGTCGGCCAACCTGATATCAAAAATATCAGAAATCTTCCGAATGTAGGAAGTCATTTGGTCAGATTCCTTTGGTGGCATCTGACCACCGTCTTCACCGTAAATCTTGTAGCCATTGTATTCCTTTGGGTTGTGACTAGCAGTGATCATAATACCAGCGTAGGTGTGCAAGTGACGAACCGCAAACGATAATTCAGGGGTTGGGCGCAAATTATCGTAAATGTAGGTCTTAATACCATGAGCACCTAAAACACGGGCGGAATCATGGGCAAATTGACGAGAATGGTGACGGGAGTCGTAACCAATAGCGACACCGCGTTGCTTGACTTCATCCCCCAAGGATTCCATCAAAGTAGCCAATCCTTCAGTTGCTTGACGGACAGTGTACACGTTCATCCGGTTAATTCCGGGACCCATTAAGCCTCGCATTCCGGCCGTACCAAAAGACATTGGGGCATAAAAGGCATCCTCAATTTCCTTATCGTCAGTCATTGCATCTAATTCATCTTTTAAGTCTTGCTCTAAGTCTGTACGATTCTTCCAAACTTGGTAAGTATCTTTCCAGCTCATCTTAGTGCTCCCCTCTTATTTAATCTGGTAACAGTATACCGCATTCTCAATTCATTGTGCGCCTTTACCTGATTGTTTTACTAAAGTTTTACTAGAAAGGAACAAAAAAGCCGCGAAGACTAGTGAACTAGCTAGTTTCCCCGGCAAATTGTTTATTAGTAAAGTGAAACGGTATTGCCCCTGAAATTAATGCAGGCTTTGAACATACTGGTATACTTCTTGACCAGCAATGGCACCGTCGCCAACCGCTGTGGCAATTTGGCGGAGTGGCGTTTCGCGGACATCACCAATCGCAAAAATACCTGGTAAACTGGTGTGCATGCGATCATCCGTCTTTACCCAACCGGCCTTATCAAGAATACCCAGATCAGTAAATGGGGAAGTCATTGGAACGTTACCAACGTAAATAAACACACCATCAGCCGCTAATTGGCCATCTTCACCGGTTTTATTTTGGTGGGTTTTGACAGCGGTGACCTTATTGTCATCACCCTCAATGCTCGTCACACTCGTATTAAAAACAAACTTCATCTTGGCGTTTTGCCGTGCCTGTTCTTGCATGAGTGGCTGGGCCTTTAGCTTGTCTCCACGAACGAGAACCGTTACTGAATGAGCCAAGTTAGTGAGGTACATTCCTTCTTCCACGGCGGAGTCCCCACCACCAACAACAATCAGGTCACGGTCCTTAAAGAAGGCTCCATCACAAACGGCACAGTATGAAACACCCCGGCCACTGAATTGTTCCTCACCAGGAACATTAAGGTGACGCTGGATTGATCCTGTAGCAATGACCACAGCCTTTGCTAAGAAGGTTTCATCCACATCGGTCGTAACTTCCTTCAGGCCCTCCTCATTAACCTTAATCTGTTTAACCGTCCCATAAGCATACTTAGCACCAAATTGGGTTGCCCCATCATACATTTGTTGAGCCAAATCAGCACCTTTGACGGACTTAAACCCGGTATAATTTTCAATCGTGTCGGTGTTGTTCAAATTACCACCGTAAATTCCCCGGTCTAACATCAAAACGGATAGGTTAGCACGGGAGGCATACATTGCAGCCGTCATGCCACCAGGGCCAGCACCAATCACGACAACGTCATATTGTTGTTGCTCTGCCATTCGACTATTCCTCCTTCATCAGTAAATCAATTATTCAATATAATACTGATTTTTTGCCCATTTGTCTATCATTTTAACTTACTAATAATAAGAGGAAGCTAACATTCCCTTAGGAACATCAGCTTCCTCTATATTAACATCGATTACTTCTTGCTGCTCTTCTTATCTTCAGCAGTCAGTTTAGCACCAAGTTGCTTGATGTATTCACGTAATTCATCCTTAGTTTGTGGGTGGTTCAAACCATATTCAATGTTAGTTTGAATCCAGCCAAACTTGTTACCAACATCGTAACGGTCACCAGTGTATTCACGTGCGAATACCCGTTGCGTTTGGTTCAAGGTATCGATGGCATCTGTTAATTGAATTTCGCCACCCTTACCAGGCTTTGTCTTTGCTAATACATCAAAGATTTCTGGTGTGAAGACGTACCGACCAATAATGGCCAGGTCACTTGGGGCCTTCTTTGGTTCTGGCTTTTCAACAAAGCTAGTAACGTTGTACAGGCCTGGCGTAACTTCCTTACTTGGGTTGATAACACCATACTTAGCAGTGTCTTCGTGTGGTACACGCATAACGGCTAAGGTGGAAGCACCGGTTTGTTCATAACTGTCAATCAACTGCTTCGTTAAGTTTTGACCGTTATTGTTGATGTTGTTCAAATCATCACCGAGCATAACAACAAATGGTTCATCACCAATGAAGTCCCGGGCAGTCAAAACGGCATCCCCTAAGCCACGTGGGTGTGATTGACGAATGAAGTAAATGTTGATGTCAGTGGTTTCTTCAACCAACTTCAACATTTCATCCTTGTGCTTAGCGCGCAAGTTGTCTTCCAATTCCGGATTAGAATCGAAGTGGTCTTCGATTGAACGCTTATTCTTACCATCGACAACCACGATATCTTCGATTCCAGACTTCCGTGCTTCTTCGACGATAAATTGAATCGTTGGCTTATCAACGATTGGCAGCATTTCCTTTGCTAATGCCTTAGTTGCTGGCAGAAAACGGGTTCCCAAGCCCGCTGCCGGAATAATAGCTTTACGTACACGTTTCATAACAAATAAACCCTTTCCTATAGAGACTTATTAAATTCTCTTAATCTCCGTCTGTAAGCATTTTACCATACTTATTCAATTTCTGAAGTAAGATCCCGGCTCATTAGCTGAGAAATTGCATCTTTAATGTCTTCGCCTTCATATAAGACGCGATAAAGGGCATCAGTGATCGGCATTTTGACTTGCCGTTTCAGGCTTAATTCGTGAGCAGCCTTAGTGGTATATACCCCTTCAATGACCATGCCCATGTGTTCAATGACATCGTCTAATTGACGACCTTGACCCAGTTGATAACCGGCACGCCAATTACGGGAATTTTTACTAGTGGCAGTAACGACCAGGTCACCAACTCCTGACAGACCGATAAAGGTCATTGGGTTAGCACCAAAGGCCACACCCAGTCGGCGAATTTCAGCCAACCCCCGGGTAATCAGAGCGGCACGGGCATTGTCATGGTAGCCCAGTCCTTGTAAGGCACCAGCGCCAATCGCAATGATATTCTTTAACGCCGCACCGAATTCAGCCCCAATTACATCGTCGTTAGTGTAAACCCGGAAGTAGTTATTAGAAAACAGCTTCTGAATCCGCGTGGCGCTGTTCAAGCTCGTACAAGCAGCTGTCACAGCAGTCATATCCTTGATAGCGACGTCTTCCGCATGGCTAGGGCCGGAAAGAACAACGATCCCTTGACGGTGCATTGGGTCAATTTCTTCCGCAATCATTTCTGATGGCCGCTTGTATGTATTTTGTTCCAACCCCTTGGTGGCATGAACAATTAGTGGGCGTTGGTCTAATTCACCCAGCACTTCGTCTAATTTATGGGCAACCTGACGAATGCCCTTCGTCGGGATTACGATCAAGACAACGGTGGCACCCTTAACCGCAGCCGTCATATCATTGGTTGCTACTAAGTCCGTTGAGTACGTGAAATCATGCATGTAGCGTGGGTTGACATGGTCGTTGTTTAATTGGTCAACCTGTTCTTTGTTCCGTGACCATAATTTAACCTGGTGACCATTTTCCACTAACATGTTGGCAAGCACGCTCCCCCAAGAGCCCGCTCCTAATACTGCAATTTGTTCAGCCATAATTATTCTCCTTTAGTGTTAACTTGAAAATACCAAGGTAAATGAAGATGCCGCCGACGATAAATGAATAGGATCAGCGCTCCACATACAAAAACTAGTGACAAAAGTTGTGAAATACGAATGGGGCCAAGCATGAGGCTGTCTGTCCGCATCCCTTCAATGACGAACCGGCCACAGCCATACCACATCAGATAGGTCAGGAACACTTCACCCTCCCTAAATAAGTGCTGGCGGTGCCGTAGCAATATCAATACCAGGAAGCCTAACACGTCCCATAACGATTCATACAAGAACGTGGGCACCCGGTATTGACCACCGATGAACATCTGTTGAATGATCCAATGCGGAATGCCCTGGGCCATTAGTGCAGCTTTGCTGGTAATGCGACCAAACGCCTCTTGGTTCATGAAATTCCCCCAGCGGCCAATGCCTTGGGCCAAGATCAGTGCCGGGGCAATAATATCCATCATTAACCATGCCGATAAATGCCGATAATGACAGAAGCAAAGTAAAGTGATGAAGCCACCAATAATGGCCCCGTAAATGGCAATTCCGCCGTCCCAGATAGCAATGATCTCGTCAGGATGCATGGAATAGTAAGGCCATTGAAAGATCACGTAATATGTCCGTGCACAAATAATAGCCACCGGTAACGCCCACAAAAGGTAGTCATAGAAGTCATCCTCTGCGACTCCATGACGGTGCCCTTCGCGAATGGCCAACCATAGGGCGAGTACCACGCCAGTCGCAATAATCACGCCGTACCAATGAATACTAATGGGCCCGAGCTTCAATGCGATCGGGTTCAGGGCTCCCAGAACTTGGAAATTAGTGCTCATGTTGCTCCTTTTCCTTTGTATCACGGGCCGAGTTGGACTTAATCAACCGGTTCAGGTTCTCATCAAAGGTCTTGGTAGCATCATACCCCATCGTCTCAGCCCGGTAATTCATTGCCGCTGATTCAATAATAATCGCGAGGTTACGACCAGTCTTAACGGGTACGGAAACCTTAGGGATGATTACCCCTTGGATAGTTTGGGTATCACCACGATCACCAAGGCGGTCAAACTGAACATCTGGTGTCCACGTTTCCAAATGGACGATTAAGTTGATATTATCGCTTGGCATGATGGCTCCCGTCCCATACAGGGTCGAGACATCGATAATCCCGATTCCCCGAATTTCCATGAGGTGTTTCAAAATCGCCGGAGCGGTCCCAACCAATGTTTGTTCATCTCGGGCGTAAACTTCCACTCGGTCATCCGCGACAAGTCGGTGACCACGCCGAACCAGTTCCAGGGCTGTTTCACTTTTACCCACCCCAGAGTCACCAGTAATCAGTACACCAACCCCGTTGATATCAACAAGGACACCATGGAGTGATTGACGAGGTGCTAACCGTCCTAATAGGTACGAAGTCATGTTGGATAAAATCTGTGATGACGTTAAGTGCGTCCCTAAAATTGGAATATGAGCATCCTTAGCCGCCACTGCAAGCTCTTCTGGAATTGGTAGATTTGTTGAAATCACAAAGCATGGCGTTTGAGGTGCACACATCTTCGTCAGGTACTTTTTCCGCTTCTCGTGAGTTAAGTCCTTAGCAAAGGACGTTTCGGTAATTCCCAACAATTGAATCCGCATCGCTGGGTAGTGCTTAAAGTAGCCAGCAAATTCCAAAGCTGGTCGTGAAATATCACTAGTGGTAATTGGCCGGTCTAAATACTCTTCTCCTTGGAGGACTTTTAACCGGACCTTGTCCACTAGCTCCTGAACATTGACATTGGAAGGCAATCTATTTCACTCCTTTTAATCATTAGTATGATCCGCCAGAATGGCGTTACAAATGGACATAATAATCGCAATCAACATGGCTGAACCAAACGAGGAAAATTGAAAGTACATCGACCCCACAAAGTATGAGGTCAGTTGCAACATTACCCCGTTAATAACAATTGAGAACAACCCCAACGTCAAAATGTTGATTGGTAGCGATAAAACCCAGAGAATCGGTTTTACCAAGACGTTTAAGCAGGCCAAAATAAAACTGGCTAACAGTGCCACCCAAATACTGGAAACGTAAAACATCCCCGTTTGGGCAAAGAAGCCTGCTAAAGCAATAAATAAAATCGTATCAATCAGGATTCTGGTGAAAAAGTTCATTCATCTCTCCCGTTCTTTTTGACATCATGTTCTTCAACATCGGTTAGATTACGCCGACTCTGTTTCTGTTCTGGTCCGCGCTCAATGGAATTCCCCAAGTCACCGAGGGACCTAAAGAAATCCAATACTCCTGGGTGGGCAGGATCAGATGGCATAATTGCAAACAATACCAGGTATAAGACCACGGCTGGAAAAATTCCGGTCACAATCATCAGGATCACAAAGAGGACCCGAACCAAGGTAATGTTCCAGTTAAAGTAGTGCGCCAGGCCGCTCAAAACACCCGCCAGAATGCGGTCGTCATAAGACCTGGTCAATTTACGTGGATGTGCATTCATAACTCATCCCTCCTAATAGCTTAATCTTACTGTGTTTAAGAAAGAACTGCAATTAGATTTACTGGGGATTCTTTTGGCTTAACTTCCACTGCAAGTAGGCATTGATGAACGGGTCAAGGTCACCATCCATGACCGCTTGTCCATTATGTGTTTCGTAGTTACTCCGGTTATCCTTGACCAGAGTGTATGGGTGGAAAACGTACGAACGAATTTGTGATCCCCAGCCAATATCGAGCTGTTCACCTTCAATTTCCGCCCGTTTCTTGGCCTTCTTTTCTTCTTCCAATTCGTACAACTTGGATTTCAGCATGTTCATCGCGGTGACCCGGTTTTGCAGTTGTGAACGTTCCGCCTGGGAGGAAGTCACAATTCCCGTTGGCAGGTGCGTGATCCGGACTGCAGACTCAGTCTTGTTAATATGCTGACCACCAGCGCCACTAGAACGGAAAGTATCAACCCGGAGGTCAGAGGGGTCAATATCAATGTGAACACTTTCGTCGAGCTCTGGCATTACGTCCACCGAAGCAAAGGAGGTGTGACGGCGACCCGCAGCATCAAATGGTGAAATCCGGACTAGGCGGTGCACACCCTTTTCACTCCGCAGGTAACCAAAGGCATTATGCCCCTTAATTAACAGGGTTACGCTCTTAATTCCGGCTTCGTCACCAGCCTCGTAACTTGCCGTTTCAACATTAAAGCCGTGCTGTTCACCCCAGCGAACGTACATCCGCAGTAACATGGAACCCCAATCTTGAGCTTCTGTACCACCCGCACCAGGGTGAATTTCCAAGATGGCGTTCCTAGAATCATATTCACCATCAAGCAGCTGGTTTAACCGGTACTGGCGTAACTCATCAGTTGTTTTTTTCAATGAGTTTTCGAACTCGGCCTGCAAGTCGTCATCGGGCCCCATGGCCAATAATTCCACTGAAGTTTGTAAATTATCGATACTATCACGCAGATGAACAAAGGTATCGCGTTTATCCTTCAAATCATTATTCGCCGAAATCACCTTTTGAGCCGCCACATTGTCGTCCCAAAATCCCGGTTCTGCCATTTTTTGTTCATTTTCCGCAATGCTTTCGTCTAAAGCATCCAGGTCAAAGAGACCTCCCGAAGCGGGCAACTTCCTGTTGCATTGCTTCTACTTGCTTTTTTGCTTCACTCAGTTCCACAAATATTCCTCCTAAAACAAAGGCAGCCGGTAGCGTTACCGTTACCTGCTGCCGACCATTGTATTTATAAGTTTACCCATTAACGAGTAACATTTTGCCGAATCTGTGACTTCATGAACAGCCGCGTCGTTTCATATTCGATATCAGCAATCATTTGTTCAAACATATGATATCCAGCAGTTTGGTATTCAACTAATGGGTTCAATTGACCGTAGCCACGAAGGCCAACCGATTGACGGAATTGATCCATAACATCGATATGGTCAGTCCAGTGAGAGTCAACCACCCGCAGTAAGACCACTTTTTCAAATTCCAACATTTGAGCTGGGTCATACAATTGCTTTTGTTTGTCCTTGTAGACTTGCTTGGCAAAGCCCATCAAGAAGTCAACCATTTGGTCTGGGGTCTTATTCATCAAGTCCGAAACGGAGATGGTTCCAGGGTTAACCAGCACTTCTTCTGCGAAGTCCACGATTCCCTTAAGATCCCAATCCTTCTTGTCACCAAGCGTGTGTTGTTCTACTTCCCGTTGGATCGTGCGTTTAAAGATTGGCATCAGAACCCACTTCAGAGATTCCTTTTCGGTAATCACTTCTTGACGTTCCTTATAGATAATTTCACGCTGTTCACGCATAACATCATCGTACTGCAGAACATTCTTCCGTGAGTCATAGTTGTTACCTTCAACCCGCTTTTGCGCAGATTCAACCTGGTGGGTTAAGAAACGACTCTTGATAACGGCATCGTCATCTTCAACCTTCATCCGTTCCAGGAAGGCCTTGATCCGGTCACCACCGAACCGTTTCATCAGGTCATCTTCAAGTGACAGGTAGAATTGTGATAAACCAGGGTCACCCTGACGACCAGAACGACCGCGCAACTGGTTATCAATCCGCCGGGACTCGTGCCGTTCAGTCCCAATAACAGCCAAGCCACCAAGTTCACGAACACCAGGGCCAAGCTTGATATCGGTCCCCCGTCCGGCCATGTTAGTAGCGATCGTAACCGCACCCTTTTGACCAGCGTTCTTTATAATATCGGCTTCCTTGGCGTGGTGCTTCACGTTCAAAACCACGTGCGGAA
>CALVFC010000020.1 GCA_944326735.1 uncultured Limosilactobacillus sp.
TACTGGAAATGCATTCCAATACCGCTTTCCACATTCAGGAAGACTTGAATCACCACGACTTCTATGCCACGATTGACTCTCTCGGTGATCAGGTCCACTTTAAGTTCATTATTGATGCCAACGGCACGGCACAGTTAATTGAAACGCAGGGGCAAGAAGCATTGCTGTACCTCAACTTGAAGCATAAGATGCTGCGCTTTAATAACCGGGCACTGGTTAACTACTTTATTATTGCCCTGCAACGCGAATACTCTGACCTGGATATCCGTGCAGCCGTCAAGCCACTCTTGGCCTTCGCGCACGCCTTAGCAGATGACCTTGATTTTGTCATCGACTTAGGTATTTTGGACGTCAACAACGAACAACACTTTGCCCTTCAACAGCCAACCTTATCCTTGACGGTAATTGACCGACTCTTCGTGGCCACGGCGGAGTTTGATTACATGCTCTTCAACCTACCACAAAATAATGGGGCAGAATTACGGTTAGACCGGGGCATCAAGATGGACTTGCAGTTTGATCCAGATGATTACAGTCAGCAATGGTTCTTCAAGGTTCAGGATCCTGATAACCAGGTATCATTCTTTGACCTGTTATTGCATTACCAACTTGTCCGGCAGTGGTACCTGCAGCAGCGGGAAGCATTGGCAATTAAATCTGACCCGTTGCTATTTGCGGATGACCAGCCAGCTATGGAAGTTGCTGATGAACCAGTGGCATCTGAACCAACCGTGGTTTGCCACCCAGATGGTAGTGTGACCCCATTGGATGAAGAATAGACGATCACAAAAAGAGTAGGTGGGATGAATGATCATCTCCCACTTACTCTTTCTGAATTTCAGGAGGCATAATATGAACATTACTAAAATGTTGCACCAGGTAATTGATTTGGAATTAGCCGTTGACGATGCACAGGAGTTAGAGATTGGGCCTCGAGTTCGCCAGCAAACAATCTTCACGGCCCTCGATGTTGAGCTGGCTAAGTTAGCAGATGCTGCAGGCTGGTATAAGGTCTTGTCCAATGAAAAGGGCGACCAGTCATCACTGGTAAACCACTATGTTAACGCGCTGGAACTCTTGCTCCTGTATAGTGCTAAGCGCCAATGGACACACCTTGTGGTGATTGATGATGCAACGTTAAAGCGGATTACCACCGCTGATCAGGCTACGAAGTTAGAAGACTTGAATAAGGAATACCTGGCTATCAAACACTTTTTACAAGGAGGATTCTACAGTAACCGGCAGGATGATTTTCGTCATGCTTGGCATCTATTGTTAAAGATGGGACTAGTTGACTTCCAATTGTCAGATCAGCAAATCGCTGATACTTATGACCAGCACATTCAAGATCAAAAAGAACAGTGGGCAAAGTAAATAAAAAGAGGACCCAGCGGGTGCGCCGCTAGGCCCTCTTTTTATGAATCTATGCTCTTCGACTACGATAATGCTCACGACTGTTTACGTCGTCGCTTGCTTGGTCAGTAGTAGATTGATTATTTCCAAAGACAATTTGACCAACTACTGAGCCAACTAAAATTAATACAATTACAATTAATGGTAACATAATAGCTCACCTCAAAAAGCATGGTCTACCTTATATATTATGGAAAGATCCTATAATTATGCAATTAATTTGTTGCCATAAGTAATGTTTCTTTAACTAATATTTAGAAAAATTACAATATGTTAATAAATTAGCCGGCTGCGATTTGGGGAACATTTGGGTTACATAAAAAATAATCCCTTGATGTATCAAGGGATTAGGCACTAAGTTAAATGCAACGAGAGGGGCTCGAACCCTCAACCCTCGGTTTAGAAGACCGATGCTCTATCCAGTTGAGCTACCGTTGCAGACCAATTTTTAGTATATAATTCCGCCATTTATTTTGTCAATCACTTATAATCACTGTATAAAATAATTGTTAAAATAAATACCTATATTCTTTGACTAAAGCGCTAACAGAAACTATACTATAAATAAGTAGAAGTACGAAAGTGAGGAGAACTTAAGCTGAAAATGGAGGGATGATGATTTATGGCTAGTAATAAAACAGATCCGCGGGTAGTCAAAACCAGGACTAATTTGCGGAAGGCTCTTGTTTACTTGATGCGTCGTGAAAAGATCGAAGACATCAGTGTACAGAAAATTACGGAAACAGCCAACATCACCCGGGGGACTTTCTATTTACACTACAAGGATAAGCAGGATTTTATTGAATCGGCGATTTCCCATATCTTAGATGAATTCTTTGATCAAGTCATGGTGGATAGTGAGGACCTCAGCTTTGAAAAAGGCCATACGGTGCAAGTATTCTCGCTTCAGAAGGCGTTTCAGTACATCGAGGGTGAGGCTGATTTATTCGATGTGTTGTTGAACAATAAGCAGAACAATTTCTTTTATGGACAATTGTATGGTCGACTGTCAGAACGGCTAGCAAATTACTATCGTCAAGTTGCCAGTCCAACTGAACAGTTGCAGGTTCCACTGAATTTGCAAATCTCCTTCATTGATTCAGCATTCCTGGGTCTCGTGTCGCATTGGTTACAAGATGGCATGATTTACACGCCGCGTTACATGACGACCAGTGTCCAGAAAATGTTGAACTTCTTAGACAGCAATAATGTGACGCTGGTTCACTTCTTTGAAAAAGAACCAGTGACCGCACTAGAGGATGTCTAAGGAATAATGGACAACGATTATGAAAATCGTTGTCCGTTTTTTATTGACGGATGCCGGGAATTTTGCTATTATACGAATGTTGTATTTGTGAACCAACAACTACAACCGCACGCTGCCAAGTTCAAAGTATTTGATACTGCTTGGTTCGGCGAGTCTTAGATATTAAGGAGGTGCACAAATTTATGTACGCTATTATCGTTACTGGTGGCAAGCAATACAAGGTTGAAGAAGGTTCATCAATCTTTGTTGAAAAGCTTGATGCTAAGCAAGGTGACAAGGTTACTTTTGACCAAGTAATCTTCGTAGGTGGCGACAGCACTAAGATCGGAACTCCATTAGTAGATGGTGCTTCTGTTGAAGGTACTGTTGACAAGCAAGGTAAGGAAAAGAAGGTTGTTACCTTCAAGTACAAGCCTAAGAAGCACACTCACACTAAGCAAGGTCACCGTCAACCATACACCAAGGTTACTATTAACAAGATCAACGCTTAATGTGGAGGTAATCGCATGATTCGAGCTAGTTTTACTCTTAATTCGGATCACCATATTACCGCATTTAAGATGACAGGGCACGCTGATTCAGGGCCGTATGGTCAGGATATTGTCTGTGCCGCTGTCTCTGCTCTATCAATTTCTACCATCAATGGTTTAGAGCACGTTGTTGGCACTACACCAGAGGTAAAAAGTGATGAGCATAAGGGTGGCTTTATGCAAGTATCCGCAATTGATGTGGGCCATGATTCCCAAATCTTGATGCGAACCTTTCTTAATGGTTTGCAGGATATTGCAGAAAGTTATCCCAAAAACATTGAAGTAAAAATGTTTGAAAATTAGTTCATTGCTGGAGGTGAACAACTATGATTATGGATTTGCAATTCTTCTCCCACCACAAAGGGGGCGGTTCCACTGCCAACGGTCGGAACTCAGCTGGTCGTCGTCTTGGTACCAAGGCTGCTGATGGTTCTATCGTAACAGCTGGATCAATCATCTACCGTCAACGTGGTACTCACATTCACCCAGGTGAAAACGTTGGCCGCGGCGGTGACGATACTTTATACGCTAAGGTTGCTGGCCGTGTTAAGTTTGAACGCATGGGCCGTGACAACCGGAAGGTATCTGTTTACCCAGTTGCCGAATAATCCTAAATTAAAGCCATACGGGCTGTTTAATCAGCCGTATGGCTTTTTCTTTTGGTCAGAAACGTTCATAGCAAATGCTATAATGGTGGTACGCAATTTGAACAAAGGAACATGATCTATGTCAAGAATCACTAAATTACAGCAAAAACTAGCCAAACTGTATATCGATGCCTTTTTGGTGACCAACCAGCAAAACATCTTTTATCTTACAGGGTTCAACCTCATGCAAGGGGATGGCTGCTTGCTGGTTACCCCTCACTACGCCATTATGATCACTGATGACCGTTACCAGCTCGCCCTAGAGGAGTTTGATACTGATGAGGTTGTGGGGACCATTACGCGGGATTACTACGGGAGCCTTAATCAGATTTGCCAGGGTCTCCATCTGGAAGTATTAGGTTTCGAAAAGACGATCTCATACCAACTTTACGACCTGCTGGATGAAACCATGATGGCCGACCTAGTCCCCTTTGACAATGTGATTGAACGAATGCGGATGATTAAGGACAGTGGGGAAGTGGCGCGCTTGCAACGTGCCGCGGACCTTCACTCACAGGCTTATCAAGAAATTCTCAACCATATTCATCCCGGAATGACTGAACGGGAAGTCGCCATTGAGCTGGATTACTGGATGAAGTGCCATGGAGCTAGTGCAGCATCATTCCCGACCATCGTTGCTTCCGGCGAGAATGCGGCCAAACCCCACGCTACGGCGTCCAACAAGAAAATCACGGATGGCGATATTGTTACCCTCGACTTTGGTTACTATGTTGATGGGTATACCGCTGACATGACACGCACCTTTGCGGTTGGCTCGGTTGATCCAGAGTTGCGTGATGTCTACCAGATCGTTAATGAGGCCCGGCAAGCGGTGATTGACCACGTGAAAGTCGGTCAACATGGTGATCTATTGGATGCGTACGGTCGCCAACTCATCGAAGAGGCCGGCTATGGAGATGAATTCAATCACGGGATGGGGCACGGCATTGGCTTGACCGTCCATGAATTGCCTGCTTCATATGGTCCGGCAACTGATAATGTCGTCCTCAAGAACAACGAAATTATTACCGTCGAGCCGGGTATTTATATCCCAACGCTGGGTGGTGTCCGGATTGAAGATGACGTCCTGGTAACTCATGGTGGGCCCCAGGTGTTGACGACTGCCGACACTGACCTAATCGTGGTGGATTAGTTATGACGAATATTAATCAACAGTTAAGAGACCTCTACCGTTCCATTGATGAGCGGGGACGCCAGCAATTAGCAGATCGTCAGGTTGATGGTGATCCGGTCCTTGCTCGCAATGAGCCCGACCGACGCCGTGGGTTGACCTTATTGGCGACCTTGCCCGCACATGTGAACCGCAATATCCAGTTTTGCCTATCGTCATTGTGGACCGCTGCGCCAGAGATGTACTACTATCCTTCGAACGACCTCCACATCACCATCCTGGACTTGTTACGCGCGAAGACGGACTTTCAACTGAGTTCGGTTCAGTTTAACCAATATCGTCAGATAATCTCGCAAGTCCTTGCTCATTCGCAACCGGTCGAGTGGACGATTAAAAATGTTTACCTGAGTCCCGCGGGGGTATTGGTGGGTGGCTTCTATTCACCAGCTTTGGTCACAATTCGTGATGACATTCGTCAAGAATGTGAGCAACACGGCTTACCGGTGCTGGAACGATACCGTACCACGTCTGGTCACCTGACTGTAGCCCGCTTTACTGAGCAACCAGCCCATCCCCAACAATTAATAAACGCAGTTAACCGGGTGGCCCAACTTAACTTTGGCACCTTTACTAGCCACCACTTTTCACTAGTGGTTCATGACTGGTACAATCAGCAGATTGATCGGGCGGCGTTATTGCCAATTGGTCAGGGCGCTTAGTTGCATTTTCCACGCAGATAGTGCAAAATGATAATGATATATTTTTGTACAATTAAAATGATATGAGCGTAAAATAACAGTTCGTTCTTTAATTATTATTGGAGGGCAAATAATGGCAGAAAATTCAAAAATCATTTTAAGCAGTGAAGATCAGTCATTGGGAACCATCGAATTAGCTCCCCGTGTACTGGAAATTATCGCTGGGATTGCCGCAAGTGAAATTGATGGTGTTTCCAAGATGTATGGTTCATTAGCCAACAACGTTAGTGAATTGCTGGGCCGTTCTGACCATCGTCGGGGAGTTAAGCTGTCAGGAAACAATGATGACTTGACCATCGATGTCGATGTTTACATTAACTACGGTGTTTCCGTACCAACCCTTGCTTCTCAAATCCAAGCACGGGTTAAGCAACAGGTGGCCTTGATGACCGACTTAACGGTGGGTGAAGTTAACGTCCACATTAAAGGGATCGTGCCACCAAAGAATGACCAAACGGTTGACCCTGACAACATGTTTGATGATGACGCAGAAGCGGGTGACAAGTAATGAGTGAAAATCGTCACCAGATTCGTGAACAGGCTTTTCAAGTTCTGTTTGCCATGCAATCCAACCCTGATGCCGATCTCGCTGAGGTTTACCAATCATTACCTCACCATGACAAGAAGGCCATTCCTGAATATTTAACCGCGATCGTTAATGGGGTTACTGACCACCAGAGTGAACTGGATGATCAAATTTCATCCCTGCTCGCTGACGATTGGGAAATCAGTCGGTTAGCCAAGACCGACTTGGTAATTTTACGGATTGCCTTATTTGAGATGCAGTATGTCGATGATGTCCCAGCGGTTGTTGCCATTAACGAGGCCTTGGAATTAGCTAAGACCTTTAGTAATGACAAGTCCCGTAAGTTTATCAATGGGGCCCTCGGTCACTTTGAACAGCAACACGAAGGCAAATAGTAATCAAGTATCAACCACGTAAGTAGCCACGGGGCATGATCGCGAAGCATCCACAGCTTCGGTCATGCTCTTTTTTAGAACAGTGAGTAAATATTGACCGATCTTAATTGTTATGACTCTTCATATGGTAAAATATTGATGATAAAAAAGCTCAAAAATGAAAGGGAGGAGATCACAGATGGCGCAGTTATTAGACGGCCGTTCATTAGCGAAGGTGGTTAACGCCGAAACTAAACAACGGGTTGCAGCGCTCAATGATCGCCACATTACGCCGGGCATCGCCGTGATTATGGTTGGTGATGATCCCGCAAGCATGATCTATACACGGAATAAGGAAAAGAAGGCCCGTCAGTTAGGGATTAAGTCCGTCCTCAAGCACTACCCAATTGATATCGACCAGGCATCCTTAATCAATGAAATTGCCGTCTTGAACAATGATGACTCCATTGACGGTATTATGATTCAGAAGCCGTTGCCCAAGCAGCTGGACGAAACGGCATTGATTGATGCCATTGATCCCGCCAAGGACGCTGATGGTTTTCATCCCCTCAACGTCGGTAAGTTATTCGACAACCAAGATGGGCACTACCCAGTTTCTTGTACGCCGCGGGGCATCATGCGTATTTTGCGCCATTACCAGGTTCCACTAAGCGGGGCTCGGGCAGTTGTCATCGGCCGGTCCATTCTGGTGGGTAAGCCAATCGCCGCCCTGCTGACGAACGCGGACGCGACGGTGACCCTGACTAACCGCCACACGAAGGACCTCAAGAAATTAACGCGTGAGGCGGATATCCTGATTGTCGCTGCCGGTATTACCCACCTGATTCACCAGGCAGATGTTAAGGCCGGGGCAACCGTCATCGATGTGGGAATGCACCGCTTGGATAATGGCAAATTGACTGGGGATGTCGACTTTGACGATGTCGAACCCGTCGCGGGCCACATTACCCCAGTTCCTGGTGGCGTCGGTCCCATGACCATCGCCAGTTTAATGGCCCAGACAGTTGATTTAGCAGAGTGGAGACGCAATGGATAGAAGTCAATATCTAACAGTTAGCGAATTAACAAGCTATTTAAAACAAAAGTTTGACCGTGACCCATACTTGAAGACGGTCTACCTGACAGGGGAATTGTCGAACTTCCGCCTCCGTCAGCGGCACCAGTACTTCAGTATTAAGGATGAAAATGCGGTGATCGATGCCGTCATGTTCGAACGGCAATTCCGACAAGTTAAGTTTCGTCCGGAGACGGGGATGAAGATCCTGGTCGTTGGGCACGTCAGCCTGTATGAAAAATCGGGTCGTTACCAGATTTACGTTGAACGGATGGAACCGGACGGGATCGGGGCTCTCTATGTGAAGTTCGAGCAACTGAAGAAGAAGCTGCAAGCAGAGGGGCTTTTCAATCGGCCAGCATTACCGATTCCCCAATTTCCGAAGCGGATTGCGGTCGTGACGAGTCTTGACGGGGCGGTCATCCGTGATATTAATACCACGGTTCGTCGTCGTTACCCCATCGCCCAGGTAGTCCTGTTCCCGACCGTTGTCCAGGGTGATAAGGCAGCCGCTGATATTAGTCGCCAGATCAAGCGGGCAAACGAATTTGGTAACTTTGATACGCTGATTATCGGTCGTGGTGGGGGCTCGTTGGAAGATCTCTGGCCATTTAACGAGGAAGTCGTGGCCAGCGCCATTGATGCCAGTATCATTCCGGTGATCTCATCAGTTGGTCACGAAACTGATACCACCATTGCGGACCTCGTTGCCGACCAGCGGGCAGCCACACCAACCGCGGCGGCTGAGTTAGCTACCCCTGTCCGGTTATCTGACCTCTTATTGACCTTACAGGAAGACCAGACCCGGTTAAACAACACGATGCGCAACCAAATCGACTTTGCACGAAAGCAGTTAGCTAAGCAGTTGCAAAGCTACATTTTCCAACAGCCTAGTCGCTTATATGAAAACTATGCTCAGAAGTTGGACCAACTCCAACAGAGTCTGAGTCAAAGTGCGGTGAATATGCTGAAGGATAACCGGAGCCAGCTGCAAGAACTGACCAGCCGGCTCCGCTTGCATACCCCACAACACCAGTTAGAACAAGACTTACAAACCGTCGATCAACAGACCCAGCGGCTTAATCAGGCAATTAGTAACCAGGTAACGAATTCCCGGCAACGGGTCCAAAATCTAATTGCCCAGCTTGATTCCCTGAGTCCCTTGAAAATTATGAGCCGTGGTTATACCTACGTAACTCATCGCCGGTCAGTTGTGAAGTCCGTTCACCAAATTGATAGCGGTCAACAGGTGACCCTGCACTTTGCCGATGGGACCGCCGCTGCGAAGATTTTGCATAAGAAGGAGCAATCATAATGGCAGAAGAAAAGACGCCGACATTTGAAGAACAACTCAACCAGCTACAGCAAATTGTTGCCCACCTGGAACAAGGCAATGTGCCACTAGAAGAGGCCTTAAAACAGTATCAAGAAGGTATTAAGCTGTCGCGGAGCCTCCAGAAGAAGTTGACTTCCGCCGAGAAGACGCTGGGAACTTTGATTGACGACCAGGGAAATGAACAACAGTATGAGAAGACCACTGATGACCCAAGCAACAACGGTGGTGGCAACCGCGGCTGCGGTTCCGACCAGGATCCGTTGGAGGAACAATAATCATGGTTGATTCAGTCGCTGATCTGAAAACAAAAATTGATGCTTACTTAGCACAAAATATCCAAACTGACATTGATCAGGATACCCTTGATCAAGCAATGGCTTATTCTCTGATGGCCGGGGGCAAACGGTTACGCCCTGCATTAACGTTAGCAACCGTTGAAACCCTGGGTGGCAGCTTGAATGATGATGTGATGAAGGCTGCTACAGCGGTGGAATTACTGCATACTTATTCACTGATCCATGATGACTTGCCAGCAATGGATAATGATGACTTACGGCGGGGGAATCCCACGAACCACAAGAAGTTTGGTGCGGGCATGGCAACCCTGGCGGGGGATGGTTTATTAACCCTGGCCTTTGAATGGTTGACGGAAAATAACCTGCCCGCAACCACCCAAGCTGCGTTGACCTTAGCCTTATCAAAGGCGGCGGGTCCTGCTGGAATGGTCGCTGGTCAAGCTCGCGACATTGAGGGCGAGCACCAACACTTGACGCTCGACCAGCTGCGTTACCTGCACCGGCAAAAGACGGGGGCAATGTTGCGTTACGCTGTCCTAGCAGGTGGGATCATTACTAACCAACCGGCTGCCACCCGTCAGCTCTTGGCTGATTTTGGGGCGGCTTTTGGTCTGGCTTTCCAGATCTATGACGACCTCATGGATGTCCTGGGAACCACTGCACAAATGGGTAAACGGGTTCACAAGGATGCCGGTGAGCATAAGAATACCTATCCTGGCTTACTTGGTGTTGACGGGGCCGAAGAGCAATTGCATTTGTCTATCAAGAAGGCCCGCCACCTTGTTGACCAGCTTAATCAGCAGACGGGTCATGACTTTGCAATCTTCAATGAATTTTTGGCCTACTTTAAACTTTAAGGAGGGGTGGCAATGGAAAAACAACGTGTTGATATTTTGCTTGTAAAACAGGGACTTTTTGACTCTCGTGAACAGGCAAAGCGAGCTGTTATGGCGGGGGAAATCCTGGGTAAGAACAACGAACGGTTGGACAAGCCCGGTGAGAAGATTCCCGTTACCACTACTCTTCATATGAAGGGCCACAAGATGCCATACGTTAGTCGTGGGGGCCTGAAGCTGGCTAAAGCATTAAAGGTCTTCCACATTGATGTTTCCGGGAAGACTGTGCTCGATATTGGTTCCTCCACCGGGGGCTTTACAGACGTGATGCTCCAAAATGGGGCTAAGCTTAGTTATGCTCTGGACGTGGGGACCAACCAATTAGTTTGGCAACTACGTGAGGACCCGCGGGTGGTCGTCATGGAACAGACCAACTTCCGGTACAGCAAGCTCGCTGACTTCACCCATGGTCAGCCCGAGTTCGCCTCAATTGATGTCTCCTTCATTTCCTTAAAGATGATTTTGCCACCATTGGCCGGAATTTTGATCCCTGGTGGTGAAGTGGTGGCCCTCATTAAACCGCAGTTTGAAGCCGGTCGGGAACACGTCGGCAAGCATGGTATTATCAAGGATCATGCTGTCCACCGGGCTGTTCTGGAAAACGTCCTGTCGTTTGCCCGGGAAGACCACTTCGACGTGTTGGGCTTAGATTACTCACCGATTAAGGGTGGCCAGGGGAACATTGAATTCTTGGTCCACTTGCGGCTCAGCGATACCACGGGCACATGCCGATGCTGATCTGAACAAAGCAAAGGATTGATAGAAATGCGGAAAGCGGATCGACAAGACTTAATTCGTCGAATTATCATTAACGAAAAGATCAGTCGCCAGGATGACCTGGTGGCGGCCTTGCAGCGCCATAATGTTGCTTCTACCCAGGCAACCATTTCGCGGGATATTAAGGAACTGCACCTGGTGAAGGTTCCTGCCAATGATGGTGGGTACCGCTATGCCCTCCCTAGTCAGCGTCAACTGGATACCCAGGGGCGGCTGGCTGTTGAACTTAGCAATAACCTGGTTAAATTGAAGCGGCATGCGGAATTCCTTTCCATGACGATGCGTCCGGGGAACGGACCGATGATGGCTGACCTGATGCGGTCCATTGCCGAATCGCAAATTTTCACTGCCGTCGGTGATGATTCGACAGTCCTCGTGGTTTGTTATTCAGATAGTGCGGCAGAAAAAGTGGAGGAACAACTTCACCTATTAATGAACCAGTAAGGTGACGAGATGTTACAAGAATTAACAATTGACAACTTAGCGATTATCAAACACCTGACGCTGGACTTTGCCAGTAAAATGACTGTCTTGACGGGGGAAACCGGAGCTGGTAAGTCGATTATTATCGACGCCGTGAGTCTACTGACCGGTGGCCGGGGTTCACAGGAATTTATCCGGCGGGGCGCCGATAAGCTTTCACTCCAGGGACAGTTTACTTTGCCCAAGGATCCCGTTTACCTAGATTTGTTGGACCAGCTGGGAATTGACTACCAAGACCAAACCCTGATCATTGCCCGGGATATTTACCGGGGCGGTCGAAACATTATCCGGGTGAACGGTCACCTCATCAATACGGGAATGCTGAAGAAAATTGGTGCTGGTCTCGTCGATATCCAAGGGCAAAATGAGCACCAGCGGCTGATGCAGCCGGAGAGCCACTTGGGGATGTTAGACCAGTATGCTGCCAAGCAGGTGCAACCCTTGCTGGCGGATTACCAGCAGCATTATCAGGACTATGTTCAATTAAAAGCGGCTGTCAATAAGAAGCAGCAGAACGAACAGCAGTGGGCCCAGCGCTTGGATATGCTGAAGTATCAGGTAAAGGAAATTGAAGATGCCCACTTGCAGCCGCATGAAGAAGAATCACTGACGGCTGAACGAGACCGGCTGGAACACTTCCAGCAAATCAATAACGCCCTGCAACTCGCCGTGACGACCTTCAATGAAGGGGAACCAACGCCAGTGCTAGACCAAGTAGCGACGGTGATGAACGCTATCAATGAGATTGCTGAATTTGACGATGCTTATGACGCCTTGAGCAAGTCGCTCAATGATGCTTACTATGCCTTGCAAGACGTTGCTAATGAGGCTAGTCAGCAACTAGACTTGCTTGAGTTTGATGACCAGCGGTTGGCCCAGATTGACCAACGATTGACCCTGATTGGCGACCTGGAACATAAGTATGGTGATACGGTCGATGATGTATTGACCTACTATCAGAAGATCAAAAAGGAATTGACCACGATGACCGCGGCGGCGGATAACGATAGTGACCTTGAACAACGTCTCCAGCAGTCAGAGCAGCAATTAACCAAACTGGGCAGTAAGCTGAGCCAGGCCCGTCAGGCAGCGGCCCACCAACTGACCAAGGCCGTCCACCAGCAACTGAAAGAATTGTACATGGCTAAGGCAGACTTCGAAGTTCACTTTGCTGCTGGCCATGAACAATTTACGCCCACGGGAATTGACCAGGTTGAGTTCTATATTCAAACGAACCCTGGTGAGACCATGGGGCCCCTCGCTAAGATTGCCTCTGGTGGTGAACTGTCACGGGTGATGTTGGCATTGAAGACGATCTTTGCCCAGAATGATGGTGTTACTAGTATCATCTTTGATGAAGTCGACACCGGAGTTTCTGGACGGGTTGCCCAAGCGATCGCTGACAAGATTAAGGTGATTGCCCAACACTCCCAAGTGCTTTGTATCAGTCATTTGCCACAGGTGGCCGCGGTTGCCCAACACCACTTCTTAATTAAGAAGAGTGTTCATGACCAGCGGACCACGACTAGTGTAACGGTCCTGAACAAGCAGCAACGGGTTGATGAACTGGCCCGGATGCTCTCGGGTGAAAAGATTACCCAATTGACCCGTGAACATGCCTCCGAACTTCTGCGGATGGCGCAACAATAATAAAATAAAGCTCCTAGCAATCTGTTGAAATTACTAGGAGCTTAATTATTGGAATATAAAATTATAAGCTAGCGATGTAGTTGATTTGGGTGAACCGCACGACGTAACTAAGGTTGTGGTTTTGAAATAGGAAGCGGTCGTTGGCGATCTTCTTGACGGTTGCATGAACATCAACCCGGTGGCCATCACCATTCACGGGCAATAACTGAGCAAAAACCTGTCGGCCGTCATCAATGGCCCGCTGAATAAACATTTGTCGTTGCTGAACTGGTTGTTGGTTGAGCAGGGCGGGTTCTAGAGGAGCCTGGGGTGCCTGGTCAAACAATTTGCGCAGGCGTCCACTGATTTTCTGAGGAGCGTCTCTAAAAATAGTTTGTTCAATTTGCATCTTTCTCCATCTCCGAACATTTGTTTGTGTTTACATTATACGAACGAATGTTCTAAAATGCAAGCACTATTTTTTCACGCGGGGAAGTTGATTTCGTAGGCCTTTTAGTGCATTATAGTAATAATACGTTAAAGATGAGGAGTATTAACATGGCAAAACGAGGAATGTTAATTGTACTTTCGGGACCTTCTGGTGTTGGTAAGGGTACTGTTCGTAAGGCAATCTTTGATTCCAATGATAATGATTTTCAATATTCAATTTCGATGACCACGCGGAAGCCCCGTCCAGGTGAAAAGAATGGGGTCGACTACTACTTTGTCTCGAAGGAAGAATTCGAACATGAAATCCAAACCGGGGGCATGCTCGAATATGCCAAGTATGTTGACAATTATTATGGAACGCCATTAAAATATGTTAATGAAACCTTGAATTCAGGAAAGGATGTTTTCCTGGAAATCGAAGTTAACGGTGCGATGCAAGTTCGTTCCAAGTGTCCAGATGGCGTCTTCATTTTCTTGACACCACCTGACTTGGATGAATTAAAGCAACGTCTCATTCACCGGGGAACTGATAGTATGGACGTCATCAATAAGCGGATCCGGAAAGCCTTTGATGAAATTCGGATGATGCAAAACTACGACTATGCTGTTGTAAACGATGAAGTTCCACGGGCAGTTGCTAAGATTAAGGATATTATTCGGACTGAACGGTTACGGGTTAACCGGGTAATGCCTCGTTATCTTGAAATGTTAGGAGACTCAGAAAAATGATTCTTTTTCCATCAGTTGATGAATTATTAAAGCGGATTGATTCCCGTTACTCATTAGTGATGTTAGCAAGTAAGCGGGCCCACGAATTGGAACGTGGGGCAGCACCATTGCTCGAACACTACAACTCAAGTAAACCAGTTGGTAAGGCGCTTGAAGAAATCGAAGCTGATAAGGTTATTATTGACCCGGATCACACTGAAGACTTGCAAGACTAGTTCTTACTACTGATATTAGGTATGGAGATCGTTGACTTTTGTCGCGGTCTCCTTTCTTTTAGCGTTAAAATTGACGTGCATTCAATGATATAATCAACATGATTAACCGATGAAAGAAGTGACGGAATTGGCTAATATTGCCGTTTACATTACAGGAAGCATTGCTGCCTATAAGGGCATTGAAGTGGTGCGTGGACTGCAAAAAGCGGGGCATACTGTCCGGGTGGGCATGACTGTCGCTGCCACTAAACTGGTATCTGCGGATAGTCTCTATGCCTTAACGCACCAGCCAGTCCTCACGGATTTATGGTCGAATCACCAGTCGCCGGTTCCCCACATTGAACTGGCTGACTGGTCAGACCTGGCAGTGGTCGTTCCGGCATCTGCTGATATCATTGCTAAGATGGCCAACGGGATTGCGGATGATGCTGTTTCGACGACGCTGCTTGCTACGGCAGCACCTAAGATTGTCGTGCCCGCAATGAATAACCACATGTGGTCGGCCCCGGCAACGCAACGTAACCTCACGACCTTGCGTCATGATGGTGTCATCGTTATGGCCCCCGCGACTGGCCAACTAGCAGAAGAGATCGGAAGAGCACACGTCTGAACTCCAGTCACTTAGGCATCTCGTATGCCGTCTTCT
>CALVFC010000021.1 GCA_944326735.1 uncultured Limosilactobacillus sp.
CGCGTATTCATTTTTTCTGGTTTCCTCCTGTGTTTAAAAAGTCCCATCCATGAATCATCCTCATCTTGTTAGCCACATCATGTCGTGGCATTATTTTTGCTCCAGGATTCAAGCGGTGAAAAAGGGCCTGAATACTTTCTTCCTGGTCAAACCCCGTTTCGCCAAACAAGTCACCATCTGGAGCAAGATGACCTGCAATTTGTGAAAATAAACGATGATAAAAGCCCAAGCCATGTTCATCAGCATACAGGGCCAAGTCAGGTTCGTACTTAATAACTGCCGCATCCATTAGTCCCTGGTCTGCCCGGTCAACATAAGGCGGGTTGGTCACGATTAAGTCAAACGTTCGCCCAACCAAGCCCGCAAAAAGATCACTTTGAACAAATTCAACCTGAGCCGATAACCGTTGCGCATTCAGCTCTGCAACGTGCAACGCCGTAGCAGAAATATCAGACAGGGTCACCTGCCATTGGGGGCGTTCTAACGCCAACGTAACGCCAATGACTCCACTACCAGTACCAAGATCTAACACGCGCCGTGGCCGATCATCCATTTGATCAAGCACCCAGTCCACTAAATCAGCAGTTTCGGGCTCCGGAATTAGAACGGCCGAATTAACCACAAAGGTCCGGCCGTAAAAGGGGGCCTTCCCAACGATATATTGTGCTGGTTCATCGTGGAGCAAGCGACCGACCGCTTGCCGGAACCATTGCCATTCTGGCTCACTCATTTGTTCCCGTTGGTGCAGCAAAAAATGGGTATCATCCCACCCGTACTTCATTTGAATTAGAAAGTGCGGCGCATGGGGATCCAAATGCTGGGCCTGGATTTGCTGTTGGGCCCACTTCAGGGCAGCGAAGAACGTTGGCGGCTGCTGATTATTCATTGCGTAGCTGTTCCAGTTTCTTGGTTTGGTCGGCCACGATCAATGCCTCAATGATTTCATCAAGGTCGCCATCCATAATCTTGTCGAGCTTATTCAAAGTTAAGCCAATGCGGTGATCAGTTACCCGATTTTGTGGATAGTTATATGTCCGAATCCGTTCAGACCGGTCCCCGGTCCCAATGGCATCCTTACGCTTCTTGTCATAGGCACTCTGTTCTTTTTGTTGGTAGTAGTCATAAACCCGCGATTTCAAAATCCGCATAGCTTTGGCCCGGTTTTGCTGCTGAGACCGTTCATCCTGCATGGCAACAACAATCCCCGTTGGCAAGTGGGTCATCCGCACAGCTGACGAAGTCTTGTTAACGTGCTGACCACCAGCACCACTAGAACGGTACACATCCACCCGGATATCCTTGGGGTCAAGATCTACGTCAACATCCTCTGCTTCAGGCATTACCCCGACTGTCGCCGTTGACGTGTGCACCCGTCCTTGTGATTCAGTGACTGGCACCCGTTGAACACGGTGCGCACCGTTTTCAAACTTCAATTTAGAGTAAACCTTATCACCGGTAATCATCAGGGCAATTTCCTTAAAGCCACCAACTTCGGTTTCGTTTTTATCAACAACTTCAACCTTCCACCCCTGCTTTTCCGCATAGTGCAGGTACATATTGTAAAGGTCAGCCGCAAACAGACTCGCTTCATCACCGCCGGCGGCACCACGAATTTCCATGATAATGTTCTTATCATCGTTCGGGTCCTTAGGAATCAACAGAATTTCTAGTTCCTTTTCTAGCTTAGCCTGTTGGTCCTTCATCGAAGATAACTCGTCCTTCGTCAAGGCGGTCATATCAGGATCATCCGTTTCACGAAGAAGTTCCTCATCATCACTGATAGTCTGAGTAACCTTCTTATACTGGTTGTACTTTTCAACGGTCTCCCGTAGACTACCTTCTTCTTTAGAAAGTTTCGTAAACCGCTGTGAATCAGCGATGACTTCTGGATCAGAAATTAATTCATTTAGCTCATCATAGCGATCGGCAACTGCTTGAAGTTTATCAAAAATTTCTTGCATTTCCATGGTATTGCTTACTCCTCTGTCTGATTTAGTTTTGGATGAAAGTAGTGATAACGGCAAACGGGGTAGTACATCTCATTACCCCCGATTTGCACTTGTTCGCCCTCATAAACTGGTTTGCCATTGTGGATGCGCAAGTTCATCGTGGCTTTATGTGCACAGAACCAACAAATGGTTTTCATCTCTTCAATTTTGTCGGCGTAGATTAATAGGTATTTAGAACCCTCGAAAAGCTCATTTTTAAAATCATTTTTCAGGCCGAAAGTCATCACCGGAATGTGCAACTGGTCCACAATCTTGATCAGCTCCAGCACATGATGCTTTTCTAAGAACTGGGCTTCATCAATCAGCACACAGTAAATCTTCTTATCCATCTGACGAACATAATCATAAATATTAGTTTCGGACATCACGGGGTGCACACGTCTTTTTAGGCCAATGCGACTAGCAATAATCCCGCGTCCAGAGCGATCATCCACGGCACTAGTCATTAAAACGACGGGTTTCCCCTGCTCTTCATAGTTATGGGCCACCTTTAAGATATCAATCGACTTTCCCGAATTCATGGCGCCATATTTAAAAAATAACTGTGCCACAGCTGATACGCTCCTTTTTTTATCCAATATCTTTACTATTATAGCCAATAATAATAGTCATTTAAATAGAAACTCATTCTCTGTCGCCGCGAAAATTAACTCAAATACTTTTCTTTTCAAGCCATAAAGCTTAAAATTAACGGGTATTAAATTAGGAAAGGATTCAGCCAATATGTCATTACGAAGTGCGTTTGCAGAAGCCGCGGGGCGATCATCCTACTGGTTCCTGCATACTTTTAGAAACGGTGGTAGTTCCTTACCAGGCAAGCTGACGCTGAAACTCGACCCCAATATTCTCCGGGCGTTCAGCAAGAAGTATGACCTGGTAATTGTCACCGGTACTAACGGAAAAACCTTAACCACGGCTTTAAGTGTGCGGGTTTTACGAGAAAAGTACGATCAAGTCCTGACTAACCCCACTGGTTCCAACATGGAACAAGGGATCGTTACGACTTTCATCACCGCGCCACGTCCAAAGAAGAAGGGGTTAGCTGTCCTTGAAGTTGACGAGGCGAACGTAGTCAAGGTTACTAAATACATCACGCCGATTGCCTTTATCTTCACCAACATCTTCCGTGATCAAATGGATCGCTATGGTGAAATCTACACAACTTACCAGAAAATTCTCAACGGGGTTAAACTTGCCCCTAAAGCAACCATTATTGCCAACGGTGACGAACAGCTATTCAATGGTCATAACTTACCCAACCCAATTATTTACTATGGCTTTAATCACGAACACAAGGATGCCTTTGATGCGCCAGCAAACACCGATGGGCTCCTTTGTCCGAAGTGTCAGCACATTTTGCGCTACCACATGCGGACATACGCCAACCTTGGTGATTACTTCTGCCCTAACTGTGGTTTTAAGCGGCCACACCTCACCTACGCGGTTACTAAGATTGATGAGTTAACACCAACCAGCTCCACCTTTGAAATGGATGGCGAGAAATACCGGATCGGTATTGGGGGCTTGTATAACATTTACAACGCCTTAGCTGCTTACGCACTCGGCCGCTTTCTCGGCGTTAGCCAGGCACAGATCAAAGATGCTTTTGAATCAGATGAACGGGTCTTCGGTCGCCAAGAAGTGATCCATATTGGCGATAAAGAAGTTACCCTTATTCTGGTTAAGAATCCAGTGGGGCTTAACCAGGTTCTCGACATGATTGAAACCGACCCCCAGCCATTCAGCTTCACATTCTTATTGAACGCTAACTATGCTGATGGGATCGATACTTCTTGGATTTGGGACGGCGACTTTGAAAAACTTGTTCAGCACCAAATCCCCCAGTACATGACTGGTGGGGAGCGGTATAAAGACATTACGACCCGCCTCACCATGGCTGGTGTCCAGGAAATGTGGCACGAACCGGACCTGACGAAGGTCATTGCTAAAATTAAGCAAATGCCGACAAAGCATGTTTATATTCTGGCAACTTACACCGCAGTATTGCAATTACGTAAGCAACTCGCTGAAGGTGGTTACATCAAAGGAGGAATGGACTAATGGCAAAGTATCATTTACGATTGGCACACCTCTATGGCAACCTATTAAACACCTATAGCGACCTCGGTAACATCATTGCATTGCGTTATTATGGCAAACAAATGGATACTGACATTGCTGTTGATGTCATTAGCATCAATGAACAGTTTGACCCTGACAAGTATGACATTGCCCTATTCGGCGGGGGCCAAGACTACGAACAAGTGGTTGTTTCTAAGGACCTGCCTAACAAAAAAGCGGCCTTCCAGAAGTTTATTGATGACGGCAAACCACTCCTCGCAATTTGTGGTGGCTACCAGCTCCTTGGTAAGTACTACATTGGTGCTCAGGGTGAAAAGATTCCAGGACTAGGGATCCTCCCCCACTACACATTGAGTCAAGACCATAATCGCTTCATCGGTAATATCACTATTAAAAACGAAAGTAATGGTCAACTTTATCACGGCTTTGAAAACCATAACGGGATGACTTTCTTAGGCGAAGGCGAACGACCGCTGGGCAAGGTCATTTCTGGTCACGGTAATAATGGTCAAGATCAAACTGAGGGGGCTATTTGGAAGGAAACATACTGCTCATACTTCCACGGACCGATTCTGACCCGTAACGGTGAAATTGCTAAGCATCTGTTGCTTACCGCATTACATCATAAATATCCCGACGCTGACCTTTCACAGTCGGAGAACCTAGTAATCAAACCAACATTCTAAGAACAACAAAAGGCTGAACGGAAATTTCCGTTCAGCCTTTTTTGAATAGCTGTTGATTGACGAATTTGATTGTTTACAACTTAATTAGCTAATGGTGATGGTACCGTTAGCAACTAACCAGATAGCCACGATACTCAAAGCCAAAATCAGAACCATAACCCACTTTTCAGCAGTCGTCATCTTGTGGTCGTTTTCCCGACAAGCAAGGTAGTAAATGATGAATCCAGGGATGAAACTAATGGAAACAAGTAATACTTCTTGCCAACCAGCTAAGAACATGCATGCGAACATGAAGGCAGCGGAAAGCAAACCAATTGTGAATTGACCCCATTCCTTGTTTTCTGAACTGTACTTCATTTGGTAAAGACCAACGAATAAGTATGAGAACAGAATAGCAGCAGAACAAAGTGAGTAAGCAAATTCATATGCCTTTTCAGTGAATAACAGTGAGAACAGGAAGATCGTTTGCAGGACAGCAGTGATCATTAAGGATGCCGTAGGAGCATTCTTAGCGTTTACCCGACCCCAAATTTCAGGCATAGCTTTATCTTCAGCGACTAACATCGTGGTTTCAGCTGGCAGCATCGTCCATGATAACCAGGAAACGATGGTTGAGATAATCAAACCAACGTTGATCAGAACAGAGCCCCAAGTACCAACAGTAGCCTTAAGAACATGACCAATAGCAGGTTGACCCATGGAAGCTAATTGAGCCCGGTCAAGTGCACCGTAAGGCAAGATTGAAATCAGAACATAGATAACAACCAGGATTACGAAGGCCATGATGGAAGCTTCTTGAGCGGCAGAACGTGACTTAGCACGGTGAGCCATAACAGAAGCACCTTCAACACCGATGAAGACCCAAATCAGAGTCATCAAAGTACCCTGCATTTGTGACCAAACAGAACCAGTAGTAGTGCCCTTAGAAGCATTGTTAGCTACCCGGCCCCAGAAGTCAGCGGTAAACATACCGGCCTTGAAGCAAACAACCATGATAACGATGAAGATGATCAAAGGCAGAACCTTGCAGATCGTCCCAATCATGTTAACAAAGGAAGCAGATTCCACACCATTGTTAACTAAGATGGTCAGTAACCAGCAGAAAATAATTGCTACAATGATTGATGGTAAGTTCTGACCACCCTTGAAGGTTGGGAAGAAAGTCCCGATTGAACTCATTAACATGGTAGCAAAGGCAATGTTACCAAGCCATGCAGATAACCAGTAGGACCAACCTGAAATAAATTCACCCATTGGTCCGAAACCGGCACCAGCGTAAGAGAAAATTCCGGCAGTTAAGTCTGGCCGTTTTTCAGACAAATTGTTCAATGAAAGAACAAGCATTAAGAATCCGACACCGACGAAGATCCATGCTAACAGAGCTGGACCTGGAGCGGCAGCGGCAGAAACATCACTGGTAATACCAAAGATACCAGTACCAATACAGGAACTAACGATCAGGGCAATTAATTCGCCCTTACCAATTCCCTTCTTTTCGTTTTCCATTTATACCCCTCATTTCTATTAAAGATGTGAGTTCATGTGCTCAACAATTAAATTGTAAATTACCTGCGCATCATCATTGCTCTTGCTAATAATGATTAAAGTATCATTTCCCGCTAAGGTCCCGACAACTTCAGGGATGTCCAGTTCATCAAACATTCCCCCGAGGATCGTTGCGTAGCTGGAGTTCAATGCCGTTTTGACCACGTTCATGAACTGAACGGTTTCAATGGTCCGGACATTATCACGAATTCCGGCATACAGGCGACTAAAGTCATGTTCAGGGGTTAGTTGTAACTGAACATAGTAGGTCCGACCCTCACCATCATTAGCTTTCACAATGTTGAGTGCGTGAATATCTCGCGAAATTGTCGCTTGCGTGGTTTCAACACCCTGTTGGTTAAGCAATGCTAGCAGCTCATCTTGAGTTTCAATTTTATGATCACTAACCAACTGTTCGATCATTTTTCGCCGCGCTGTTCGATTCATTCACTTCATCCCCAATCAACAACTTAACAGCCTAATTATACAATAAAAGCAGCAGATTAACGTAAAGCGAATAGAAAATTCACCTGGTACGAATAATTTGCTGCTTCTATTAGAAAATATTACTTAGTCAGATCTTCACGTACAATTGGGCAGGACATGCAACGTGGACCACCACGACCACGTGATAATTCGCTTGAACGAACCTCATGAACGAGAATTCCGTGCTTCCGCAGCAAGTCATTTGATACGTAGTTCCGGTCGTAAGTTACAACCTCACCTGGAGCAATTGCCAAAGTGTTGGAACCATCATTCCATTGTTCACGTGGAGCAACGATTGGGTCACCGTTACCAGTAGGAATCAAGTCGATTTCAGGCTTGTCCAATACTTCTTCCAGAACCTTTTGAAGGTCAGTGCGGTGTTGAATTTCAACTTCGCCATCCTTACCTGGGTGGAGAATGTAAGTATCAATCTTACCGCCATCTAAGATTTGTGGATGAACAGTGAATTGATCGTAGTTGATCATTGTGAAGACAGTGTCCAAGTGCATCATTGCGTGGTTGTGTGGAATGTGAATAGCAACAACCGTGTCGTACTTAGAGTCCTTGAACAGGTTCCGAGCGATGTCCATGATAGCATCTGCGGAAGTCCGTTGAGAAATACCAATAGCAAAGACATGGTCAGAAAGTACTAATTCGTCCCCACCTTCGATCCGAGTGTCGTGGTAACGATCACGCCATACATGAACACCCTTGTTAGCAAAGCGTGGGTTGTGCTTAATGATGTATTCAGTAAACAGTGATTCACGTTGACGAGCTTTGAAGGTCATGTGGTTAATCGTGATACCTTCACCAATTGAAGCTTGTGGGTCACGAGTGAAGTAGGCGTTTGGCATTGGATCCATGAAGAATGGGTAGTCAGCGTCTTCAGCCATTTCAGCAAGTGAAACGAACTTAGTATTAATTTCGTCCTTACGAACACCAGCGATGATCTTGTCAACCATTGCTTGAGTATCCATGCTTAGTAAGTATTCCTTCAAAGCGTCGTGAACAGCACCAGCAGCGTGGCCGGATTCTGCCAACATCTTTTCAAGGAATTCGTTCTTAACTTGGTCATCTGCTAATGCTTCAGCAGCTAACTTAGCAAAGTAAAGGACTTCAACCCCGTTGTCCCGTAATGTCTTAGCAAAGAAATCATGTTCTTCTTGTGCAATTGGCAGGTATGGGATGTCATCAACCAGCATACGGTGAAGAATGTCTGGGTAGACATTTTCAATTTCGTGTCCTGGACGGTGCAGCATAACTGTCTTCAGCTTTCCAATTTCAGATGTTACGTGAATTGGACTTTGCATATACACTCACTCCTTTGTGTGCTTTCATATGATTACAACTACATCATACAGATCAATGAAACCGTTGTCAAATACTTTATTGACGGTATTTTGTGCACTTTAGCCTATTTATGAATGAACGATTATTTTATTCAATTTAATATACATTATTCACCATGAATGGGTATATTATTCGTTAGGCAATGAATAAAAATTGAAGAAAATTTTCACAATCTTTTTTAGCAATTTTCTCGTAGATATGTTGCAAAAATATGGTCACGGGCATCTAAGAAGGGCTGATTATTGGCACTCGGATGAACGCGATTAGTGAGGACAATCATCCCCGTATCTTGCTGCCGATCCAGAATTATCCAGGTCCCCGTGAAGCCAGTATGGGAAATTAATAGGTGCCCATCCGCAGGTGAATGAAGTAACTTCCAACCGAGCGATCGACTGTGGTGACCAGGGATGGGAGTCTGGTCCGTGAATAACATGTCCACCATCGATGAACTCAACTGGCCATTCAATTGGCTTTCAATCAAACTCCGGCTAAACGTTTCCAGGTCATCTAACGTTGAAAATAATCCCGCACAGCCACAATCATCACCGAGAATATAGCCCTTGGGATCATGCGCCTGTCCACGAATGATCCCGCGGAAGGACTGCTTTTCAGTTGGCACCGCATTTATTGGTGAAGGATGGTAACCGGTATTGGTCATCCCCAATGGCTGAGTGACGAATTCCCGAATAGCATCGGCAACCGTTTCCCCTGTTACCTGTTCAATAATCCACCCTAACAGTAAAAAATTCACATCCGCATACCGAATTTGCCGGTTCAGGCTATCATCAACCTGTTGGGTCGTGATAAAAGCCCTTTTCAAATTTTCCGGACTGAGCTGGTTCCGATGGGGAATATAGCCATGGATACCGGAAGTGTGTGTTAACAGATTACGAACAGTGGGCCGTGAATCAGGAAACTCTGGTAAAAAACGGGTCACCGAATCATCAAGCCCAATTAGTTGCCGTTGAATTAACTGCTGAATTACCGGCACCGTGCCAACGACCTTCGTCAACGATGCCAGGTCATACTGCATCCCCGGACGGAGGGGTTCTTTTTCTGGTAACCATGCGGCCTCCCCCATGACCCGGCGAATACTCTGCTTACCCTTAAATAAACAATACGAAATTCCGGGAACAGTATGGTGGCGGACTAATTCAATTAATAATTGTTGTGTTTTTGGATACTGATTCATATTAACCTTTCCTTTACGAATTAACTGCTAATATTGTATACGCAAAGGGAGATAATATGAAGTGACCTCCTTAATTGTTAAATCTGGGATTTGAGCTCATAATTAATGTGTAAAGCAAAAACATTAATTGAGGTCGTACCCTAAAACAATTAAGGAGGTCACTCTTATGTCTAGTGTAATTTATGTTGGAATGGATGTCCATCAAGATTCTTTTAGCTTATGTGCCTTAACGGCTTCTAGTGACGAAATCATCCGTGAAACCAAATGTAGCGCGGAGATTAAGAATATCGTCAAATTTATTAATCATTTACCTGTATCTGATAGCGAAAGTAATCAAGTCATTTTAGGCTATGAAGCGGGAATTTGGGGTTATTCACTTCACAATCGATTAGTAGAGCTTGGATATAATTGTGTGATCCTAGCACCATCAACGATGTACAGTAACGCCAAACATCAAATGTTCAAAAATGATCACCAAGATGCAAGAATGATTGCCCATAATCTTGCTTCTGGAACTTATAAGGCGGTGTACGTACCTGACCAGGAAGATGATGAGGTCAAGGAGTTCATCCGTTTAATTAAAGCTATGAAAAAAGAGCTTAAACAAACTAAGCAACGGATTCGTGCCTTTGTTTTGAGAAATGGGTTTCGCTTTGAGCGAACGCCATGGACGGGAATATATTTAGACTGGCTTTCGCAATTACAATTACCGCAAATAAAGAAGATGGTTTTAGACGAGTATTTGGTTCATTATTATGAACTAACAGATAAGCTTGAGCGACTAAGTAAAAAGTTAGAAACTCTCTCTCATCGAGAACGCTATCAAGAACCGATTTCTAAACTTCGCTGTTTCAAAGGCATCGATACAGTAGCCGCAATGACTATTCATGTGGAAACTTCTGACTTCGCACGGTTTCCAAACGCTAGAGCTTATGCGGCCTACTTAGGGTTAACTCCTAGTGAACATTCTAGTGGAAAGAATGTCAATCTAGGCCGAATTACTAAGCAGGGTAATTCGACAATCCGCACTACTCTTGTCGAATCTGCCCAGGGATTAGTACGTGGAAATCCAAGTAAAAAGTCCAAAAAGCTCAAAGCTCGGCAGGTTAATCAATCCAGTAAAGTAATTAACTATGCCGATCGCGCCGTTAACCGGCTTCACAAACGATATGAACGAATGCTTCATGCGGGTAAACCTAGGAATGTGGCAATTATCGCAGTCGCTCGGGAGTTAGCTTGTTTTATTTGGGGTATGGAAAATGCCAAGATTGCGTAACTAATTAGTTACTCGTTTAATATATTAGGTACTTGATTGTGCCTATAGAAAAGTCGCAGAAAGCTTAACGGTCTGGCTATCTACGCTGTCTCGCTTTCTGGCATGATCTAAGAGCTATTGGCCATAGCCCTATTAAAATCATGATCCACGTTGGGAGATTATATGAGCCTTCGACGGACCATTAACCTGTTGGTAACCAATCCACGTATAACAGAGTGGTTAACTGTCGAGAGATCAATTTCTGAGGCTTTTCTATGGGAATAAAAATGACCAGAGCCAAATTTCTACTTGACAATGGTCACTTCATAACAGCGTGACAGAAGTCATTTATGACTTCGTTTTCACGCCCCCGCAAGCACAAAGAGGGCTCTAGCGTTCGGATTTACCGAACACTAGAGTCCCTTTGTGTACTGCGCCTTAGCATTTTTAACTATGTAGGGGACTTACGTCACATCCCCTTATTATTTTATAAGTTATTACCAACAAACTGACTGTTATACAGGTCAGCATAAAAACCATGTTGGGCCATTAATGACTCATGATTACCAGTTTCGATAATGTGACCATGGTTAACAACAATGATTTGTTCAGCATTCCGAATAGTCGAAAGCCGGTGAGCAACAACAAAGCTTGTCCGGTTGGCTTGCAGTTCCGTCATCGCCCGCTGAATTAAGGATTCAGTTCGGGTATCAACTGAACTGGTGGCCTCATCCAAAATCAAAATTTCCGGATTAGCCAAGAAAGCCCGGGCAATGGTCAAAAGCTGCCGCTGGCCCTGTGAAATGTTCGAGGCACTCTCGTTTAATACCGTTTGATACCCATCAGGTAATTCACGAATAAAACCATCAGCATGCGCCATTCGTGCAGCCTGATAAACCTCTTCTTCAGTCGCGTCTTCACGCCCATACTTGATGTTATCGAAGATTGTCCCGGTGAATAGCCAGGTATCCTGCAGGACCATCGCGATGTGCTTCCGCAGTTCTGGCCGCGTCATTGAACGGGTATCACGACCGTCTAAGTAAATGTGGCCGGCCTTGACATCATAAAACCGTTCCAACAGGTTAATAATGGTCGTTTTACCGGCCCCGGTTGGCCCAACAATAGCGACCGTTTGGTTAACTGGCGCCTTTAAATTAAAGTTTTCAATCAGTGGTTCATCACCATAAGAGAACTTAACATCCTTAAATTCCACCTTGGGTAAGGGGTCCTCTTGAATTGGCGTTGGATCCGCATCAGACGGTGTCATTTCATCCGCATCCAGCACAGCGAAGATCCGTTCCGCCGAAGCGATCGTCTGTTGAATCGTACTACTCAAGTTGGCAATCTGCGTAATCGGCTGGGAAAACTGGTTAGTATATTGCAAGAATGCCTGAACATTCCCAAGCGTAATTTGTCCATGAATCACTTGAATAGCACCGACGACAGCCACCAGAACGTATCCTAAATCCCGGATGAAGTTCATTAGTGGATAAATCAAGATGGAGAAAAACTGGGCCTTCCAAGCAGCTCGATAATAATTGTGGTTTGCCTTGGCAAAGTTTGCTTCTTCAGTAGCTTCCTTATTGAAAGTCTTCACAATAGTATGGCCAGCATAGGTTTCTTCGACCTGCCCATTAATTTTCCCGAGTTCTGCCTGTTGACGACCAAAGAGCCGTTGCGCGGTTGGGGCGACAAAAGCAACTAACAACCCACTCAGCGGTAACATAACCATCGCGACTAACGTCAACTGCCAGCTAATGGTCAACATTAACACGAGGACTCCAATAAAGGTAATGGCACTGGTAATCAATTGGATCAAACTTTGCTGGAGAGTTCCGGCAATGTTATCCATATCATTAACCATCCGGCTCATAATATCCCCGTTACTGTGGTTATCGTAAAACTTCACTGGAACCCGGGCCATCTTGGCCTTTAAATCTTGCCGCAAGTTATACACAACCCGTTGCGAGATTCTGGTCATGATAATCTGTTGAATAAAGGAGAAGAGTCCTGAAAAGACGTACAACAGAACGACCGTAACCCCAATAATAAAGATCTGGTGAAAGTCAATTGGAAAACTAGTAATATGGTGACCACTCTTGATCAGTGCGGCGCCCTTCATTACCCCGTTATAGATAATGGTCGTTGCCTCACCTAAGATCTTTGGAGCAAGGATAGAGAGAATAACTGAGGCAATCGCCAGCAAAATGGAAATTACTACGCCCGCTGCCCAGGGACGAAGATATGCAATCAATCGTTTCGACGTCGGCCAGAAGTGTTGGGGCTTATTCCTCCGTCGTGGTGCGTTATGCATTCTCGTCATCCCCTTTCTGAATTTGTGAGTAAACAATCTGGCGGTAAGTTTCATTATTAGCCATTAGCTCTTGATGACTTCCCTGACCAACAACCTTTCCATCATCTAACACGATAATGAGGTCAGCATCCGCCACAGTGGAAACCCGTTGGGCAACAATCACGCTGACCGCCTGCTGGATCATTGAATCTTGGTGCAGCGCTTGCCGCAACTCAGCATCCGTCTTAAAGTCCAATGCTGAGAATGAATCATCAAAAATATAAATCGATGCATGTCGAATAATCGTTCGGGCAATTGCTAACCGCTGGCGTTGACCACCAGAGAAGTTATCCCCGTTTTGTTCAACTTCGGCATCTAGTCCCCCAGCCTCTTTAACAAAATCGGCTGCTTTAGCGACTTCTAATGCATGCCACATCTCTTTATCGGTCGCGTCAGGATTGCCAAACTCGAGATTTGAGCGAATCGTACCACTAAATAGAACGGCCTTTTGTTGGGTAATTGATATGTGGGAGTGCAACTCGTGCTGACTCAGTTGGTCAATTGGTGCCCCATCAACCTTAATTTCACCACTTTCAATATTAAACAGGCGGGGAATAAGGTTCACAAGAGTCGATTTCCCTGAACCGGTCCCACCAATAATTGCTAAGGTCTGTCCGGCACCAACATGGAAGTTCAGATTCTGCAATGCCAGTTTTTCAGCACCAGCATAGCGAAAGTTAACGTTCGTAAAGTCTAATGAAGCCGGCGCATCTTTGGCAATATGCGTTTGCTGATCGACTGGAAGGTCGGCAACGCTTGGCTTATGGTCAAGCACCTTATTAATCCGTGCTGCTGATGCTGAAGCCCGGGGAATAAACACGAAGATCATTCCGAGCATCATAAAACTAATCATGATTTGGGTAGCATACGTTAAGAACGCAATCAAATTACCCACTTGCATGGTCATATTGGCAATGAGGTGTGAACCCATCATGATGATTCCCACGTTAGTTAAGCTGAGGATTAAAGTCATTACCGGAAACAGAAATGATACCAGTGTAAATGCCTTAATTCCCGTCGTCGTGTAATCATTATTGGCTTTTTGGAAACGATCTTGTTCCCGTTGGTCCTGACGAAAGGCCCGAATTACCCGAACACCGGTTAATCCTTCACGAAAGATCAAGTTAATCCGGTCCGTTTTGGCCTGGATGCTCTTGAATAACGGCACTGCCAACGCCATCACAATAATCACGACGATCGCCAAGATTGGTAATGAAACCAAGAAAACAACCGTTAACCGTGGTTCACGATAGTAAGCCAATACACAGGCAGCCACTAACATAATTGGTGATTGCAGCATCATCCGTAAAACCTGCATCATCACGTTTTGTACTTGGACAACATCGTTGGTTGACCGTGTAATTAATGAGGAATCACCAAATTCACTCATATCACGGCTTGAAAAGCGTAAGACATGGTGAAAAATCTGCTTTCGCAATTTTTCACCAACTTGCATGGATTGCGTCGCTGCAAAGTACACGTTACCGGCTGACGCCAGCAGCCCAAGAGCAGCCACTAATAACATCATGCCTCCCTGGTGCCAGACATATGACAGGTTCTGTTGCATAATGCCGCGATCGACCAGGTCGGAGGTAATGGTTGGGAGGTACAGATCACAAGCAACCTGAATCAAAAGAAAGAGGACTGCTAATGTGGTTGCCCAACCGACTAAGTTCTTGCGTGCAATTTTAATCATGGTGTTTGTTCATCCCCTTCTCTAACTGATCACCATAGTAATGCTGTAAACTGTTTTCCATCCGATCTAATACCTGACAAAAATGTTGTCGTTCACTATCCGTCAAGTCTTTAGTTAAATTCTGTTCAAATGCGATCCGTTGTTGGTTAATTTGATCGTACATCGAATGTCCCTTAGGAGTTAGGGACACCTTCACTACTCGTCGATCATTGGAGCAGCGATGACGAGCAATAATTTTCTGCCGGTCCATCCGCTCCAGAAGCTGGCTTAACGAGCCTGGCTTGATGTGGGCGCGCTCTGCTAATTCTCTTTGTGTCAGGGGTTCCCCTTCTTGCGCTAGCAAGTGAATAATACGCCCCTGACCACGGAACCCACTCGACTGGACCTTGTGGGCAATCTCATTAATATTCGTTACAAAACGGAATAGTTTAATAAAAAGAATGTCATCCTGATTAATATTCATAACTCGTCTCCAAAAATTAATTAGGTACATAA
>CALVFC010000022.1 GCA_944326735.1 uncultured Limosilactobacillus sp.
AAATTGGTTCCCATCGTGCAGCGATACATTGCCGATCACGATCACCGCTTGTTGGCTAACTATAGTGAACAAGAAATACGGTTGTTTCGCAAAATGTTAGTAGAAATTAGTAAGGAGGATTAGTGTGACAGGTACAGAAAAAATTCCTAAAAAAGTAATTGCCGCGGTGATTGCTACCGGCTTGATGTCCTTTTGTGGGGTCATTGTTGAAACCTCAATGAACGTTACTTTTCCGATTTTGATGCGTGAATACCACGTTAGCACAAATACCGTTCAGTGGATGACGTCCATCTACCTCCTAATTGTGGCTATTATCGTTCCCATGTCAGCGGTCCTCAAAAACTCTTTTAAAACGAAGACCCTCTTCACTGTTGCTAACTTGCTCTTTATTGCCGGAATTGTCATTGATGCATTAGCAGTTTCGTTCCCAATGCTGTTGCTCGGTCGGGCGATCCAAGGGGTAGGTACCGGGATTGCCCTCCCGTTGATGTTTAACATTATTGTGGAACAGGTTCCCCAAAATAAATTGGGCTTGATGATGGGGATCGGTAACCTGATTACCGGGATTGCTCCTGCCATTGGCCCAACCTTTGGGGGAATTATTGCCAGTCGTTTGAATTGGCGGTGGGTCTTCTACATCCTGATCCCGTTTTTGATTATTTCATTTATTCTTGGTCAATGGGGGATCTTACAGAAGTCAGCGATCAAGCGGCAACGGATTGACCTATTGTCGATGATCTGTATCGTTGCTTTATTTGTCGGTCTCGTTAATGGATTTAGTAACCTGAGCAGCTCATCTTTCTGGAGTTGGCAAGTTGCTGGCTCATTAGCGCTTGGCCTGGTGGGGATGATTGCATTAACGTGGCGGTCATTGTCAATTAAGCAACCGGTTTTGAAACTATCGTTATTCGGCAACCACGCTTTTAGTGGCCATGTCCTGGGCTTCTTCTTAACCCAGATTATGTCATTAGGGTTTGCCTTTTTACTGCCTAACTATATTCAACTAGTTAACGGTAACGATTCGATGATTGCCGGTTTACTGGTCTTGCCGGCCGGCTTTGCGGGGGCCATTTTTGCGCCGCTGGGCGGTCAGATACTGGACCACTTTGGGGCGCGCCGGCCAATCCTGCTGGGGATGAGCCTGTGCCTGACCTCGTTAGTGATCTTCGCATTGATGAGCCGTCACATGAGTAACTTCTGGATTAGCTTCATTTACGTCTTCTACATGGCCGGTATGGGGATGTGCATGGGCAGCGTGATGACCAATGCTTTGAAGATGGTTGGTCAACAGGATAGTACCCAAGGCAACGCAATTTTGAATACTCTCCAGCAGTTTGCGGGCGCAATGGGAACTTCACTAACCGCGGCCATTGTGGCTGCTAGTCAAAAGCATTTGGTCGGGTCACTGGCCTTGACGACCGCTATCGGAACTCAGCACGCCTTTATCTTGTTGGTAGTCTTAGCCGCAATCACTTTGATTTCTTACTACCGGTACGTTCGCTAGGCTTGCGCTGTCCTGGTCAGATTCGTTATACTAATACCGCCGTCTTAGCTCAGATAGGTAGAGCACATCCATGGTAAGGGTGACACGGCGGTTCAACTCCGCCAGACGGCTTAAGATTGTGAACCAGCAAGTTTCTGACGAGAGCATTAAGTACATCAAATTAAAAAGATCTTCCGTTGCTACTGAATGAGCAGCGGAAGATCTTTTACATTTAATTTGGTAACTTTTCCTGAAGCTTCTTTAGTCCCCAGTAGAATAGGCAGAGAACGACAAACAGGCCGATGGCAATGGCAATCTTGGTAAAACTCATCGTGAAGAGGGCGTTACCACCGAGCGCATAGAGGAAGGCAATCGGTAATGTCCCTAGACTAACGGCCAGCAAGTATTTCTCCTTGGAAACCTGCAAGCCGGTTGCAGCACAGTTTACTAATAGGTTAGGGATGATCGGTACGATAAAGCCAATGGTCAGGCCTACTGCCGGGAATTGCTGGCGGGTGAGGTAATCAAAGGCCTGCTTATGACGAATCTTATCAGAGATCCCACTGCGGTTGATCATCACGGCCACAAAACCATTGCCAATGATGTTACCGCACCAATTAATTAGGAAACCAATGAATGGACCGAAGCAGATCCCAGCAAAGACGCAGACCACTGAGTTAGGCGCGAAGGGGATACTACACAGGATTGCAATGGTGGCTACTAACAGGAAGGTGTCACCAAGACTATGGCGATGGACGAGGGTGATTAGCTCACGCTGGTGGATGGCACTAGGGTGGGTGAGGAGGACCAACTCCGGCCAGTAAACTTTTGCCAGAATGACTGCCAGGACCACCACAATGGCTAGCTTGATGATTGTTCGTTGGCCCTTCGACAATTGCATGGCACACCCCTCCTCACTTATTAGTAACAACAGTTATGAATTATAGCCTTATTATAATCGCAATCTGTTAAAAATGGTTCGAAAAGCACACTGAAGCTAATTTGATGACCATTTTGCCAACTTACTTATTTTTCGTCATTAATTTCGGATAACCGGTTGACATCAGTAAACGGACTTTATATACTAATCACAATCTAAGAATTCTAATTTGATTTTAATTTGCATTGATGAGAAGAGTAGGAATAACTAGTTTCTGACAGTGACTGCTGATGGTGAAAAGGCAGGTAACCGGTTATTTTGAAGATGAGCTCGGAGCGATGATGAGTGGTCACCACTGGTTGGCTATGATTCCGGAAGGATCCGTTATCATCCCTGGTATTTAAGAAAGTGTTCTTAAGTACTGTTGAGGCTGATCTTTCAGCGAAAATGGGTGGTACCACGTTTTGAACGTCCCTAGGTAGTTTATCTACCTGGGGGCTTTTTATTTTGAAGGGAGCAATGAGAATGACAAATTTTAATACACGATTAGTACACCAACCAGAACAACATGACAACCAGACTGGTGCAGTGACGGTGCCAATCTATAAAGCGACCACCTTTGAATACCCAGCAGTCGGCGCGCCAGTCAAAGACGATTATTCACGGTCAGGCAACCCCACCCGCCGAGCACTAGAAATGCAGTTAGCGGACCTTGAAGAAGGCTACCAAGGATTCTGCTTTTCATCAGGGATGGCGGCCATCCACGCAGCGCTAGCAATCTTTAAGCAGGGTGACCACATTATTGTCGGTGACCAAATTTACGGTGGGACTTTCCGCCTGCTCCATCAATTCTTTGCACGGTGGGGATTGTCCATTACTGCCGTTGACACCCGTGATACCGCCGCCATTGCCAAAGCCATTCGCCCAAACACGAAGGCCATTTACTTTGAACCAGTTACCAATCCACTACTCCAGGTGACCTCAATTAAAGAAGTGGCCACGTTAGCCCACCAGCACAATTTACTGACGATCGTTGATAACACTTTTTTGAGTCCCTACCTATTACGCCCACTATCCTTGGGAGCTGACATTGTCATCCACTCCGCAACCAAGTACTTGTCCGGACACTCAGATGTCTCTGCTGGTGCAGTGATTGTGGCGAATAAGGAGTTGGCCGAGCAGGTGTACTTCATTCAGAACGCCCTGGGTGCCGTCCTATCACCAGAAGATAGCAATGAGCTCGCCCGGGGAGTGAAGACGTTAAGTCTCCGTCTCGATCGCCAAATTGCTAACGTAAAAGCCATTATTGGCTACCTGCAAGGATTGCCGGAAGTGGCGACGATTTACTACCCTGGCGTTCCAGGATTGACGGGCTATGATGAACTGCGCCAGGAAGCTACAGGCGCTGGCGGTGTGTTCTCATTTGAACTCACCGACCAGGTTGACCCGGTCGCCTTTGTTAACCACCTCAAACTATTTAAGCTTGCGGTGAGCCTGGGGGCAGTGGAAAGCTTGGTTGAGTTGCCTAGCAAGATGAGCCACGCAGAATTGACGCCAGAGGAACAATTGGCTGCGGGTATTAAACCGGGGTTGATCCGGATGGCTGTGGGGATTGAAGACAGTCATGATCAGATCGCTGATATTGAACAAGCATTAAATCAAGCACGAAGGTAAGGAGGATATACATATGTGTAAAAAATCAATTGAAACTATTACTGCGCAAGCCGGCAATCACTTGGATGGGAAACAGGCCGTCGCTTTACCGCTCTACTTTTCGTCGAACTACCGCCACAAGTCATTAGCAGAGGCCAAGGCGTTTGACCCTCATAAGGGCTACACCTATTCACGAATTTCCACCCCGAACCGTCGGGCATTAGAACAGACAATGGCCAAGCTAGAAGGCGGAACGGCTGGATTTGCGGTCAGTTCTGGGATGGCCGCCATTCAATTAGCACTGAGTATTCTTAAGCCTGGTGACCAATTGATTTCACTCGACGACCTTTACGGCGGTGACTTTCGTTACTTCCGATACCTGCATGAACACGCTAATATCAACTTTGCCCAGTGGAATGGAAAGAGCATTGATGACCTGGTAAAGTTGATTACCCCTCGAACACGGATCGTGTGGCTTGAAACTCCATCTAACCCCATGATGAAGAAAATCAACATTCGGGCAGTTGCCAAGGCCATTCACCAACAGGACCCTAATATTCTGTTGGCAGTGGATAATACCTTCTATACGCCAGTTTATCAACGGCCATTGACGGAAGGGGCGGACATTGTGGTCCACTCTGCAACCAAGTATTTGTCGGGACACAATGATTTGTTGGGTGGCATCCTTGTTTGTAAGGATAAGGATCTTGCCGAACAGTTTTACGAATACTACATTACCACCGGTGACACGTTGGATTCATTTGACTCATGGTTGCTACTGCGAAGCCTGAAAACCTTAACGGTCCGGGTCAAGCAGCATACGGCCAACGCCCAACAGCTTGTTAAGTTTCTGGAACAGGATCCCCATATTGATAAGGTCCTTTATCCTGGCAAGGGTGGGATTATCAGCTTTTATGTGAAAGATGAAGACGACGTTGCCAAGATTTTGGATAATGTCAAAATTATTACTTTTGCGGAAAGCCTTGGCGGGATCGAGAGCCTCATCACCATTCCGTTCTACCAGACCCACGCCGATGTTGACCTATCTCAACGGCAGCGTCTCGGTATCACTACGAAATTGCTCCGCCTATCCGTTGGTCTGGAGAATGCGGCCGACTTGATTGCCGACTTGCAACAGGCCTTAAATCACTAATTCATACCCCCTAGTTGGTGAACAACTGACTAGGGGATTTTTACGGTTTCCTTAATCCTGCCTATTTTGATTGTGACCCTCCGGCAAACTGATATAATATTGCCAAAGGAATGATTGAAATGGATATATATGGAGAGTTTGCGCCAACCTTAACGGCTATTTTGAATGAATTGGAACAACGCCTCCAGAAATTGAATCAAATGCAGGCTGACCACCACCAGCCCAAGTTATATGAACACTTGATTGGACGGGTAAAGACGCCCGACAGTATGGCGGAAAAATGCCAGCGTAAGGATTACCCGGTGACGACAGAATCGGCACTACAGCGCTGTCATGATGCGATTGGCCTGCGCCTCGTTTGTAACTTTATTGATGATATTCCCCGGTGCCTGCATCAACTGCATGCGGCGGATTGGTGCCAGATCGTTAAAGAAAAGGACTACATTAACAATGCCAAACCCAACGGCTACCGCAGCTACCACGTCATTGCCAAGGTGACAATGCCATACAAGGATTATGAGGGCCGGGAACCAGGGCAGTTCTATGTTGAATTTCAATTACGGACGATCGCGATGGACTCGTGGGCCAGTTTGGAACATGAGATGAAGTATAAGCATAATATTAAGAATCCAGAACGGATCAGCAAAGAATTGAAACGGTGTGCTGACCAGCTAGCTTCTTGTGACGTCCAGATGCAGACCATCCGGCACTTGATCAACGAACAAGATTAGGGGGCACTATCATGCATATCTTACTTGCTGAAGACGAACATCAACTTTCACACGTGGTGGTCATGGCGTTGACTAGTCAGGGTTATTCCGTAGATCCTGTATATAACGGTCAAGAAGCGGTTGACTATGCTAAGCAGCACGCTTATGACCTGATGATTCTCGATATCATGATGCCAGTGAAAACTGGCTTAGAAGCGTTGCGTGAAATTCGCGCTACCGGAGACCGGACCTATGTCATGATGCTGACGGCAATGGCCGAAGTCGATGACAAGGTGAACGGCCTGGATGCGGGGGCCGATGATTATCTGACCAAGCCCTTCTCATTGAAAGAATTACTAGCGCGCGTGCGGTCATTAGACCGGCGCAATGGTAGCCTTGACCGTTATGTGCTCACTTTTGCCGACTTGACGCTTGATGATAATGAGCAAACCCTTTCTGCACATAATTCAATTAGCCTGACGAATAAGGAAACCCGCCTTCTCCAATACATGATTCTCAATGCTAATAAACAACTGACGGTTGCTGACCTGCTGAACCACACGTGGGATGACGATGATGAATCAGCGGACGAAGAGGACGTCTGGTTTACCATTTCCTATTTACGGCAAAAAATGAAGTCAGTTAATGCCCATGCGGTAATCGAGGGCGAAAAGGGCGGTCCCTTCATTTTGACGAACCAATAAGGAGGGACGGTCAATGATTAATTACTTCCGGAAAAAGTTTATTCTCGTTTCTACAATGGCCCTTCTCCTGGTCCTGGTCACGATTGTTGGGTCAATTGGGTCCATTGCCTATTACCGGGCCCAGCGTGAAGTTAACAATGTCTTAACGATGCTGGTAAAAAATAAGGGACAGTTGTCGGCAGCTGATGCTGTTCGCCGGCCCCGGCAATTCCTCCAACCCCCAATGACGAAGGAGAGTATTTTTCAATACCGGTACTTCAGTGCGACCGTTAATCCGGACGGGTCAGTGGATAAGGTGGATAACCAACACATTAGCACCGTGCCGCCACAAGTAATCGCGCAAATGGCTAGCCGTGTTACGCAACGTCAACGGCGCAGTCAAGGAGTAATGTATTACTCCGGGACTGCCTATGCTTATAAGACAAAGCAGGTCAAGGATGGCCGCCTGGTAGTATTTCTGGATGAAACTATCTTAATGAACGAAACCAACGAAATTATTCGGGTGGGGGTTGCCCTGGGCATCATTTCAATGGTTTTGTACACCATTGTGTTGGCCCTCTTTTCTAACCGGGCGATTCGACCAATTATTCAGTCCGAAAAACGCCAGCGGGAATTTATCACTAACGCTGGCCACGAGCTCAAAACGCCCCTGGCAGTTATTTCTGCTAATACCGAAATGCAAGAAATGCTGGATGGCGAGAGTGAATGGACAAAGAGCAACAAGCAGCAGGTCGAACGATTAACCCGACTTGTTGGCAACCTGATTTCCTTGGCCCGGATGCAAGAACAACCTGACATCCCGATGGCCGCCGTCAATGTCAGTGAGATTGTCACCACCGTCACCGATTCCTTTAAGAGTGTGTTGACCAGTAGTCACCACCAATTTAGTGTGCAGGTGCAACCCGACCTGGTGGCCACTGCTAATCAAAATTACTTTCACGAGCTGGTTAGCATCCTGCTTGATAATGCTAACAAGTATTGTGATGACAATGGCCAAGTCAAAGTTGACCTGCACCAGGGAAAATACGGACGAACTGTTCTCTTGTCCATCGGTAACACCTTTGCCGACGGGGCTAAAATTGATTATCAAAAATTCTTTGATCGCTTTTACCGGGGTGATACCGCGCATAGCAACAATAAAAAGAAGGGCTTTGGGATTGGCTTATCGATGGCGCAGCAAATTGTTGGTGCGTTTAACGGTAAGCTGAGCGCCCGTTATGATAAAGGGATGCTTTATTTTGACGTCCGTTTGAAACGTGCATAGTGAATGGCGAGGAATACTCCTCGCCATTTTGATTATTCAAATGAATTACCACCATTGTGACCACCAACTAGTCCCGCCCGTTTAATGAAGGTTCCGCCCTTCTTAAGACTATTGGCAGACATGATTGCGGTCGCACCATACTTGGTTCGAATATTTGCGATTACTTGCTGGAGCTGGTGGTGATTTTCTTTAGGGGACTGAAAAAGATTTAGCTGTTCGCCAGTCTCCTTGCTTAACTGGCCGCATGATACGGCAATGTCTCTGACAGGTCGGCCATCCCAATGCTGACGAAAGATGGTGATGATCTGGGCCCGAATTTCATCTTCGTCCGCAGTTGGCGGAATATGGTGAGAGTGGGAAAAGTAATTCTTGTGTGACGGATCAGCATAGTGTCCCGAATAGGCGATGGTCAGGTGAACGACCCGCGTTTGGAGGCGGTGTTTATTAATCCGTGCCACGACCTGCGCAGTAATTTCTTTAATAACCGTTTCAATTTCACCCTGGTGGTGGTAGTCACGGGGCAGTACTTGCGAATTGCCGATTGACTTATTCTTTGGGGGAACTGGCTTGGTGATGTCGGTTCGGTCGATCCCCCAGGCAGTCGCGTAGAGGTCACTGCCCGCCAGCCCGAGCTGTTCGGTAAGTTGGTACGGGTTCGTATGAGCCAATTCATACATGTTATGAATGCCCAGTTTGTTGAGCCGTAAGGCCATATGCTGACCAATCCCCCACACATCAGTTAGTTCCTTAACCGTCCAGATCTTTTCAGGGACGGTTTGGTAAGTAATTGTCCCAATGAAGTGGGGATCATGCTTGGCATAGAGGTCGAGGGCTAACTTAGCCTGCAGGGGATTTTCCCCGATGCCGACGGTGGTGACGAGGCCTAATTGATGGTAAACGTCTTTTTGAATGCGAAGGGCCACCTGCTGAGGGGCCTTGCCAAATAGTTTCCAGGAGTGGGTCAGGTCGAGAATGGATTCGTCAATTGAATAGGGACTGACCCGGTCAGTATACTTGGCAAAAATCGTGTTGATCTGCAGGTTCTTCTTTATATAGAGGTTCATTCGTGGGGGCACCATTATTAAACGGGGATCCTGGGGCACCTGATATCCCCGATCGACATTCTTGATGTGGAAAAGCTTTTTAGCCATTGGGGAAGCCGCAACTACCAGACCGGTCCCGGTGTTGTCAGCTTCCGAGAAGACAACGAGGGCGGCTGTTAATGGGTTTAACCCCCGCTGGACGCACTCTACACTGGCGTAGAAAGATTTATTATCGATGAGCATAAAGATGCCGTGTGGCTCCTCATTGTAAAGCATAATAACGTCCTCCTGAACATATGTTCGATTATGATTATAAAAATAAAGACCGTCAAATGCAAGTGACGATCTTTAGCTAATTATTTCTCAAAGGTCATGTTGGCCAAGAGGGCATCATACAGGGATGGTTGTGCACCCAGGAAAATGCTGGTGTAGTAGGCAATGAAAACGAGAATCGTCATGGGTAAAATCTGTTCAATCGAACCCACCATTTCGGTGACCAGGAGAATGGCAGAGAAGGGGGTTCCTTCTGTGGCAGCGAAGAAGGCCGCCATCCCCATTGCAATCATTGTGAGGTAACCACTGCTATCCAGCATGCCAGTGTGGACCAGGATGATGCCAGCGATGGCCCCTAATAAACTACCAATGACGAAGATCGGCATGAAAATACCGCCTGGAACAGAAGCACCATACGCGATCATTGTGCCGACAAAACGGAGCACCACAAAGACGATTAGGGTGGTCAGGACAATCATCCAATTGCTAGTTAACGAGAAGTGGGTGACCATGATGATTAGGTTATGGCTACCACCCAACAAACGGGGCTGCCACAGGCCAACCGGGATAACAAGTAACAATGGCAGGATGCTGTGGTAGGCTTTCGGAATGATCGTAAACTTGCGGTACCACCACTTTAGATTAAAAAGGCAGTATTGGAAGAGGTAGGCCACAGCACCCATTACCAGGCCCACCAGAATTAACCACGGGTAGGCTTTCAATGGTAATTGGTGGTGAATTGGCAAGTATAAACAGGGACGACTACCGAAAAAGAGGAATGTCATGATATCCGCACTAATCGATGCTGCCAGGGCCGGGACCCAAATTCGGGCTTTGAAATTATGACTGATTTCTTCAAGGAGGAAAACAACACCAGCCAGTGGGGCGCTAAAGGCGGCTGACAGACCGGCAGCGGCTCCGCAAGCAAGAAAGAGGTTCTGCTGGTCGTGTTCATGACTAAAATGTTGGTTGACTCCTTGACCGATGCAGGCGCCAATTTGAATACATGGGCCTTCCCGACCAAGGAAGAGTCCTGGACAGATGGTCAGCAGGCCGGTGACGAATTTCCGCCAGAGTACTTGCCACCAATTCATTCGGTGCCGTCCGGCAAGAATCGCCTTAATTTGGGGAACTCCTGAGCCAATTAAGTCAGTGGCGTAGGGACGGACAAGGTAGGCGATCAGCCCTACGACGATGACTGTGCCAATAACGTAAGGGATCAGCCAGAGTGGCTGATGACGCATCAAGGGGTAAACGATCGTGAGTAAGACGAGGGTTTGGTCAATGATCCACCGGAAGAGGCCGACGACGAGGCCCGTGAAGATACCCACGATAATACCTAACCAGATGTTTTTTAATAGTGGTGAATGGTTAACGGGCAGCATGATGTCCTTGGCCCGTTTAATTTCCGCTTGTTGATAGTGCTCCAATGTTCTCACTCCTAATCACGCTTTATTATATCGGTTTAGGTGGCGGACGACAATTTCACTTCCGTAATTTAGATATGTTAAAATGTTGATTAAATATTGATGAGAATTGATGGAGGATAATTGATGGAATTCATTGCGGTACTAGCTGGATTATTACTGGCAACCCAGATCGTTGCCCACTTATGTCGACGTGTGGGAATTCCGGAAGTAATTGGGCAGATTTTAGTTGGTATTATTGCGGGGCCCGGAATACTTAACTGGGTGCATTTGGATACGATGATGAATGAATTCCAAGAAATTGGGGTCATCATCTTAATGTTCATTGCCGGACTAGAAAGTGACTTGTCACTATTGAAAAAGTACCTGAAACCGGCCGTCATTGTGGCCATTGTCGGGGTAATTGTCCCGGTTGTAGTGATGACCCCGGCTAGTTACTTATTCGGCTTTACGAAATTAGAGTCAGTCTTTATCGGGGTAATTTTCTCGGCAACGTCCGTCAGCATTTCGGTGGCGGTGCTGCGGGAGTTCAACTACCTTGATAGTAAGGAAGGGGCCACCATCCTCGGGGCCGCGGTGGCGGATGATATTATCGGTGTTATTTTGCTGAGTATCATGATTAGTGTCGTGAACCAGGCGGAAAATAAGACCGGTGGACAACCACTGTGGGCAGTGCTCTTACTGCAGGTCCTCTTCTTTGGTGGCACGTACCTGCTTGTTAAGTGGTTGGCGCCGTACCTCATGCACCTGAGTGAACGCCTGTTAACCGTGGCCTCGCCTTCCGTAATGGCAATGATCATTTGTTTAGGAATGGCGGCCTTGGCTGATTGGGTTGGTCTATCAGGTGCGGTGGGCTCCTTCTTTGCCGGGATTGCGGTTGCCAATACGCACCGGAAGCAAACCATTGACCGGAGCTTTATTCCGATTGGGTATGCCCTCTTTATCCCGCTCTTCTTCGTCAGTGTTGGCTTGAACATGCGGTTTGACCACCTGGACGAATCCTTTATTTTTGTGGTTGTTATGACCATCTTGGCCTGCCTGACGAAGCTGGTTGGCTGTGGGACCGGGGCAAAGATTGCTGGCTTTGAGTGGCACAGCTCCTACGTGGTCGGCTCAGGAATGGTGGCCCGTGGTGAAATGGCCTTGATTACGGCCCAAATTGGCTACCAGGCCCACCTATTATCGTCGATGTATTACTCGGACGTTATTACCGTCATTATTTTGGCGACGGTGATTGCACCATTTATGCTGAAGCATGCCCTTCACCGTTCAATTGCCAAACAAAGTGCATAAAGAAAAAACGACTGGGTGACCGGTCGTTTTATTTTCGGTTGGCAAAGTCGAGTGATACAATAGTAGGACAATTTTAACGGGAGGAAAAAGCGTGAACGAAGAAGAACACGAACGCCAAGTGGAGCAAGCACGGGTCAACGATGTGATGCAGCAAATTGACCGGCAGATAAAAGAGACTCGTCAGGCATTGGCTGCGGCCCATAAGGAAACCCGGGCGGTTGAACAAAACTACAGTGAAAATGCCTCAATCAACCGTTACGAAGTCGATGATATTGCCGAATCACGGGCAATGATTGAACAGCAGCGGCAATTGGTCTCTCGGGCAGTGGAAAGTGAAACCATTCTCCGGCGTCAGCTCAAGACCCTCCAAAATCTCCAACGGTCGCCATATTTTGGGCGGATTGACATTCAGGACCCCGGTGAAGATCAGGTCGAAAGCCTCTACATTGGGACGGCCTCGTTAATGAACGAGGACAAGAGTAAGTTCTTGATATATGACTGGCGGGCCCCCATCTCCGGTGTTTACTACAACGGTACGCTCGGGGAAGTAATCTATGAAACACCGAACGGCCCGCAAAAGACGATCCTCGTTAAGAAGCGTCAGTTCACCATCCGGGACGGTAAAATCACTAACATGTTCGATACCAACGAAACGGTGGGGGATGAACTGTTGCAGGCGGCCCTGGGTGAGCAAAATGACCAATACATGCACAACATTGTAGCCACCATTCAACAGGAACAAAACGATATTATTCGGGATACCCATAGCGACCTCCTTTTGGTTCAAGGGGTCGCCGGTTCAGGGAAGACGTCCGCTATTCTCCAGCGAATTGCTTACCTGCTCTACCATAGTCGAACGGCTTTGAACGCTGACCAGATTGTTCTCTTTTCGCCCAACCGCTTATTTAGTCACTACATTTCCCAAGTTCTGCCAAGCCTTGGTGAGCGGAACATGCGGCAGGTTACCATTTCTGGCTTTATCCGGCGTCGGTTTGAAGGTCTCCGTGTGGAAAATATCTTTGAACGTTATGAGCGCCGGCAAAAAGCCTCCCAAGATGACCGCCGGATTGCGGACTATTTGGAAAGTGAAGTCGCAATGAAAAATGTTCGTCACTACGTTGAAGGGTTAGCAGATCAGGACCTGCAATTTGCTAACGTCACTTTTGAGGGTCGCGTCTTCTTTACGGCTACCCATATCCGGGACCTGTACATGCACCAACCAGCGGCCATGCGTTCTGCCAACCGGATGGTGCAATTAAAGAACCAGCTGATTCGGGAGTTGCAACACCGGGTCAAGGAAGAGGCCAAGCAGGACTGGGTGGCCAAGGAACTTGATTCACTTGACCGGCAGCAGTTGCACCGCTTGTATGGCAAGAGAACGATTGATGACTTCCGTGATGAAGACGAACAATACGCCTACCTGGCATACCGGTGGACGAAACGCCGGTTGCGGATTGTTGCCGATGCTATTTATAACGACTACTTTATTGACCTCTATAGTCAGTATCGACAATGGTTAGCCCAGTTATCCCGGCCGGCGAAAGTTAACGAAGATGATTGGCAGGGGATGATTGCTGACTATGGAGAACAATTGGAATACCACCGTTTAGATATGATGCATGCCGCTACCCTGATGTACATGCGTGACCTCCTGATGGGGACTGGGCAAAACCACTCGTTCAAGTACGTCTTCATTGATGAAATGCAGGATTACTCGGTGGCAATGATGATCTATTTACGCCATGTGTTCCCAAGTGCTAAGTTTACGGTCTTAGGTGATAGTGAACAGGCGCTATTTAAGCCCTTGGAAATGCCGGAACACCTTCTGCAACGCCTGAGTAAAACAATGGATGCCCACCATCCTAACCTGTTTTCGTTGCGGCGGAGTTACCGGTCGACTAAGGAAATTACGGATTTTGCTAAGGGGATGCTACCAGATGGCGATCAAATTATGTCATTTACCCGACATGGTGAGCGACCAACCCTGTACGTTCGCGATTCTGCCGACCAGGTGGAACAGACATTACTGGCGAGTGTTGACCAGTTGAGTCACAAGTATGAAACCGTCGCAGTTTTGACGAAGAATGCTGACCAAGCTAAGCAGGTTTATCGACAGCTCCACCGGCAGTTCAAGAAAGTTCGCCAGCTAAACGTTAACGATACATCTTTACCAGATGGTATTTTGGTATTGCCAATTTACCTGGCCAAGGGACTGGAGTTTGATGCCGTAATTGCCTATGACGTTTCCGCAGCAAACTTACGGGGGACAGACGAGGTCGGCATGATCTATACAATGGCGACGCGAGCAATGCATGATCTGGTATTAATTAGCGCTGGCCCAGTCTCGTCCGCAATTAATCATCCTGCTAGTCAACATTTGACGATTGAGTACCAGTTAACGAAGTAAAATTGCCTGATCTGGTTTAAAAAAGCGCTTTCATAATGGGTAAAGTTATGTTAACCTGTATATGTTAAACATGCATGCAAGGAGTTGTTTCAAATGGTTAAAGATGAATACACATTAGTATTAGTAAAGCCTGATGGTGTTAAGACCCGTCACATTGGTGAAATTATTACCCGGATCGAACGGAAGGGCTACAAGATTGAAGCATTAAAGATGATTCAACCAACTGAAGAATTTCTTCGTCAACACTACGCAGACAAGGTTGACAAGCCATTCTTCCCAGAACTGTTGGAATACATGACTGAAGGCCCAATCGTGGGGATCGTTGTTTCTGGAACAAACGTTATCAAGGCCATTCACAACATGGCCGGGGCAACGAACCCTGTTGAAGCCGAATGGGGAACTATCCGTGGTGACTACGGTCGTGAATGGCCAGATGGCAACCTGCGGAACATCGTCCACACTTCTGATGAACCAGCTTCTGCTACGAAGGAAATCAAGATTTGGTTCCCAGAATTCAAGTTCGTTCAAGGCTAAAAATTTAACTTTATACAACAAAAGGTCTCTGCCATTATGTGGCAGGGACCTTTTTGGTCAATCAGTATCGTACCCGTTGCCGGTACACTTTCGGACTAAAGCCGCTTGATCGTTTGAACGCCTTTGAGAAAGTAAATTCATCCTTATAGCCGACCCGGTGAGCAATTACCTGGACCGGTTCTTCAGTGTCCCGTAATAGTTGGCTCGCATCATCCATCCGGATCTGCGTTAGGTATTTCTGCGGTGAAATATTCATCTTGTTTTTGAACAGGGTATAC
>CALVFC010000023.1 GCA_944326735.1 uncultured Limosilactobacillus sp.
TTAGCCAGCAGTGAGAACAACTTCAGGTGGGAAATCAGTTCCTTACCGGCCTTTTCACCACCAGTTAAACCAAGGGCGAAGATCGAACCAACCCCCTCAGGGAAGTACTTGTCAGCTAATGGCTTGTATGGGCTGCCTGGCAATTCTGGGTAGTTGATCCAGGCGACCTTTGGATGGTCGTTTAAGAACTTAACAATCTTCCGGGTGTTAGCGACGTGTCGTTCAACCCGTAATGATAATGATTCTAGTCCTTGCAGGAGCAGGAAGGAGTTGAACGGACTGATGGTTGCACCGAGGTCACGCGCAGTTTCTGCCCGTACCTTAGTTGTAAATGCTGCTGGGGCAAGGTCAGCGAAGACTAAGCCATCGTATTGGGCATTTGGTTCGGTAAAGCCAGGGTAACGGCCACTAGCGCGGTAATCGAACTTACCGTTTTCGACGATAACCCCACCCATTGTGGTTCCGTGACCACCGATAAACTTAGTTGCGGAGTGAATTACCACGTCGGCCCCTAAGTCAAGCGGCTTAACCAGGTAAGGGGTGCCGAAGGTGTTGTCAACGATGAAGAGGATCCCATTGTCATGGGCAATCTTGGCAATCTTTTCAAAGTCAACGAGGTTAATGCCGGGGTTTCCGATACTTTCAACGTATAAGGCTTTCGTATGTTCGTTAATTTCCTTGGCGAAGTTTTCGGGATCATCAGGATCAACGAACCGGGTCTTAATACCGAGCTTTGGCAGGGTCACGGAGAACAAGTCGTAGGTCCCACCGTAAATGGTGCTGGCGGAGACGATTTCGTCACCTTGTTGGGCAATGTTAAGAATGGCCGCGGTAATGGCCGCTGAACCAGTGGCTAAGGTAATTCCAGCTGTCCCGTGTTCTAAAGCGGCCACCCGCTTGTCAACGACTTCCGTAGTTGGGTTTGTCAGTCGGGTGTAAATATTGCCGGGTTCCTTAAGACTGAAACGATCTGCTGCTTGCTTAGCGTCCTTAAAGACGTAGGAAGTGGTTTGGTAAATCGGTACGGCACGTGCACCAGTTTCGTCAACGTGTTGACCAGCGTGAACTTGTAATGTTTCAAAATGGTATTGTGGTTGTTTACTCATAATTAATTACCTACTTTCTGAAGTGCAAAGGCGTGAAGCCAGTTTTGATAAATGATGTTACTAGAGGTTTTCCAGGAGAAATTGATTTCTCCATTGTGGTTAAAGTAATGGAGCGGTTGCCGAATCGGGAGCCGCTTCTTGCGGTCACGGTAGTATTCACTAGCGAGGGTATCGACTTCGTATTCCGGATGACCCGTGATGTAAGTGCGATGGTGTTGATTGGACTGCAGGATCAGTGGACCAATTCGTTTGTTGCTGGCCACGATTTGGAGGTCACCAGGTAATCGTTGGGGGTCGATATCACTGTTGGTGTGCCGTGATTGAGGCATCTTGAGCAGGCCTCCCGCGCCGAAGTCGTTGGCTAATTCAGGAGCGAGTTGGTCGGCTTGGTAAATGCCGAAGATCTTATGGTTAACGGGATGCTTGGTAATTGCAAAATCATGATATAGGCCTGCCTGAGCGGCCCAACACTCTAATAGTGTTTGATGAGCATGACGCTCGGCCCAGTCACAGATGGTTTGAAATTCTTCCCAATAGTCCACTTGCTGGAATGGCAGTTGTTCGACCGGGGCGCCGGTGATAATCACGCCGTCGAATGTCCGTCCCTCAATCTCAACGAGTGATTGGTAAACCCGTGAAATTACTGAGAAAGGAGTTCCTTTGAAGTGGTGGGTTGCGGGATAGACAAAGGTGATCTCAACATCGTGATCCAATTGATTGAATTGGGTTAAGAATTGTCGTTCCGTGGCTTCTTTGGTAGGCATTAAGTTAACCACCACGATTGATAGGGGATTCAACTGAAAGTGGTTATGCCACTCGCCATTTTTTAATAAAAAGCCATTTGCTGCATTTGCTGTCATTTCTAAAACTCCTTTCTGGGTAAAATAAAAAGCTTCCGTCCAGACCGATTACTCGATCTAGGGACGAAAGCTTTCGTGGTGCCACCCTTAATTTATTGCTAATTCACAATAGCAACCTCAATAGGTACTCCAACTAATTGGAAATACCCGGCAAGATAACGGTTGCTACCGGTCTGCCCGGCCATTGCGACCAGGCAAACTAACTCAGAGCTCATCTTCATGCTCTTCAATGCACTTCGTTCCACCACCTGAAGCTCTCTTGCTGGATTGTTGAGCACTACTCTTCTCTTCAAAGTCTAATCATTTTCTAATTGCTTTATAGCTTACTCCTCATTTCTGAAATGTCAACTACCTTTTTAAAAATTATTTGAAAAGCACCACGGATAACGAACTTATTTGCTGCGTTCAGGCGGATTTACAGTTATTTCTATTAAAACACGAACTATATTGTAAAATTTAAAAATAAAGTTTGCAAATCGTGTTGACAACATATAAGCCCCAGCGTATATTGAAACTAGATTTTAGCGAATGAAATCTAGTTTAGTTGTGATAATGTTCGTCTTTTTATGCAGAGGAGATAATTCTAATGGAAAAGTTACTGTACACCGGTAAAGCAAAGCAAATGTGGCAAACGGATGACCCAAATGTCTTACGGGTGGTCTACATGGACCAAGCAACCGCATTAAATGGTAAGAAGAAGGAACACTTCGCTGGCAAGGGCCAAGCTGCCAACGCCATTTCGAGCCTAGTTTTCCAGTACCTCATTAAAAATGGGATCCCAACCCACTTTATTGAAAAGTTATCGGCAACCGAAGATTTGGTAAAGAAGTGCCAAATGTTCCCATTAGAATTTGTCACCCGGAACGTCGTCGCTGGTCACTTTGCAACCCGCTACGGGTTAAAGGAAGGAAAGGTTTTGCCGGAACCCGTTGAAGAAACCTTCTACAAGAGTGATGAATTAGACGATCCATTTATCAATGAATCCGGAACGATTGCGCTGGGAATTGCCTCTCATGAACAATTGGCAACAATGTGGCAGTTATGCCGGAAGGTGAACGCATTGTTGAAGCCTTTATTTGAAAAGGCGGGGATGCAACTGGTCGACTTCAAGCTGGAATTTGGTCGGCTGGAAGATGGCAAGATCGTATTAGCCGATGAATTTTCACCAGACAACTGCCGTCTCTGGGATTTACAAACTGACCAACACCTGGACAAGGATGTTTACCGGCGTAAGTTAGCTGACCTGACGACAACATATGATGAAGTCTTAGCCCGTTTGGAAAAGGTCGTTAAGGAGGACAAGTAAATGACAACCGTTCGTATTTTCGTAACCTACAAGCCATCAGTATTTGATCCCCAGGGAGCAACGATTAAGGATGCCCTCCATACCCTCGGTCATAATGATGTTACCGATGTTCAGGTTGGCAAGTTCTTTGACGTCACCATCGACGAACAAGAAAAGTCCGTTGAAGAGGCCGTTAAGCAGATGGCGGACCAATTATTAGTTAATTTCAACATGGAAACATATAGTTACCAAGTATTGGAGGAAGCTAAATGAAAATCGCGGTTATCGTTTTTCCCGGTTCTAACTGTGATGTTGACCTCTATGAAGCTCTCCGGACAGTTTGCAACGCGGATGTGGAATATGTTTCCCACCACGAAAGTAGTCTCGATGGCTTTGACGCGGTGATGTTACCAGGAGGATTTTCTTACGGTGACTACCTGCGCCCCGGTGCAATTGCCCGCTTTACGAATATCATGCCGGCAGTCGTCAAAATGGCCAATGAAGGTAAGCCTGTATTTGGCACTTGCAATGGCTTCCAGATTTTAACCGAAGTTGGCTTGCTGCCTGGCGCGCTGAAGCAAAATAACCAGCAACGGTTTGTCTGCAAGACCGTGCCATTAGAAGTCGTCAACAACCAGACCATGTTCACCAGTCAGTACCAAGCCCACGAGCGGATTCAGTTGCCAATCGCCCATGCTGATGGGTCATACTTTGCTGATCAACAGACGCTCGATGAACTGGAAGCCCACCACCAAGTTGTCTTCCGCTATGCCGAAGAGAACCCCAACGGTAGTCTGCGTAACATTGCGGGCATTGTAAACCGCCAGGGGAATGTCTTAGGAATGATGCCCCACCCAGAACGAGCGGTTGAAGCAATCTTGGGGAGCACCGATGGGTTAAGACTATTCAAATCGTTATTGGAACATGGTCGCATTACTGTGGAGGGTTAAAGAATGAAACAGGCAATGACACCGGAAGAAATTAAAGCAAAGAAGCCCTACCTGGATTGGAGCTTAAGCGAGGTTGAATACGACTACATTAGTAAGAAGCTATTGGGACGGTTGCCTAACTATACCGAAACCGGCTTATTCGCTGCCATGTGGAGTGAACACTGCTCTTACAAGAAGTCCAAGCCAGTGCTCCGGCTTTTTCCCAACAAGAATGCCCGGGTTCTACAAGGACCAGGTGAAGGTGCTGGGGTAGTGGATATTGATGACGGTCAAGTGGTCGTTTTTAAGGCGGAAAGTCATAACCACCCCACCACGGTGGAACCATACCAAGGTGCGGCAACCGGAATTGGCGGGATCCTGCGGGACATTTTCAGTATGGGTGCCCGCCCCATTGCTTCGCTCGATTCCCTTCACTTTGGTGAACTCAGCGACCCGCAAATGCGGATGAAAGTTGACGGCACGGTGCGTGGTATTGGTGACTACGGCAACTGTATGGGTATTCCAACGGTGGCTGGTGAAACCACCTTTGACCCGTGCTACCAAGGCAACATTCTGTGTAACGCGATGAGCGTCGGCTTGATGGACCAACGCGACCTCCAGCGGGGGACCGCTAATGGGGTCGGTAACGCGGTGATGTACGTTGGGGCCAAAACCGGCCGTGACGGTATCCACGGGGCTACCTTTGCATCAGCCGACTTCAGTGATGAACACGCCACCCAGCGGTCCGCTGTGCAAGTCGGCGACCCCTTCATGGAAAAGCTTCTGCTGGAAGCATGCTTGAAACTGATCCGCCAACACCCGGACTGGTTAGTTGGTATTCAGGACATGGGAGCGGCCGGCATTGTTTCTTCCAGCGCGGAAATGGCTTCCGAAGGGAAGAGCGGAATGGAACTCAACCTTGACCTGGTTCCACAACGCGAACCTAACATGTCAGCTTATGAAATCATGCTGAGTGAATCCCAAGAACGGATGCTCTTGTGTGTTAAGAAGGGTCACGAAAAAGACGTTCAAAAGATTTTCGACTTTTACGACTTGGATGCCGTCACCATTGGCCGGATTACGGAAGGCCATGACTATGTTCTCCACCACGATGGTCAAGAGGTTTGTCATATTCCGGTTTCCAGCTTGACTGATGACGTTTTGGAGGAAGAAAGTCGGGAAAGCAAGCCAGCGCGGATTACCGCAGCTGAGCACGCTCCGCAATGGCAGCCACAGATTACCGATCCAGCCGCAACACTGCGGGCATTGCTCCAACAATCGACAGTGGCCGATAAGAGCACTTTCTTCCAGCAATATGATTCGCAAGTGCGGACGAGCACAGTTGTGGGTCCCGGCTCTGACGCCGGAGTAGTCCGAGTCCGGGGAACTAAGAAGGGTCTGGCCATGACAACTGATGGGAACGGTCGTTTCGTTTACCTTAATCCAGAAGTTGGCGGTCAGATGGCCCTAGTTGAGGCGGTTACCAATATGGTTGCCTCAGGCGCAGAACCCCTGGCCATTACCGACTGCCTGAACTATGGTGACCCGAATGATCCAGAAATATTCTGGGAACTGCACCAGTCTGTGCAAGGAATGGCCGATGCTTGTCGCATCTTTGATACACCAGTCATTTCTGGGAACGTTTCCTTGTACAACGAAAATAATGGCAAGGCAATTCACCCAACGCCAATGGTCGGAATGGTTGGCCTGATCAAGGATCTTGACTACGTTGTTCCATCATTTGCCCAACATGCTGGCGATTTGGTCTACCTGGTTGGTCAGACCGGGGATGACTACGCTGGCTCCGAACTGCAAAAGATGATGCAGGGGGACATTTCTGGAACGGTGCCACTGCTGGACTTAGATAATATTCACCATTACCTGCAACAATTACTGGCCCAGATGCAAATTGGCAATGTTGCTTCGGCCCACGACCTGAGTGAAGGGGGCCTAGGAGTGGCATTGTCAGAAACCCTCTTCAAGACCGACCTGGGGATGAACCTAGATCTACGTTCGCTTAGTGCTGCGCAGTTATTTGCTGAAAGTGCCGGCCGCCTGGTAGTTACTGTTCCGGTCGAGGATAAAGAAGCTTTTGAAAAGGCCTTGGGGAATGACGCCCAATTAGTCGGGACCGTCACTAACACCCACTGGTTGGAATTGCACTTGCAAGACGCCGAATTGAATCAAAATGTAACGGAATTACAACACTTATGGGAGGAGGCAATCCCGTGCCAGCTGAAATCAAAGGATTAAATGAGGAATGTGGTGTCTTTGGCGTCTTTGGTGCCGATGATGCGAGCCAGCTAGTTTACTATGGCCTCCACACTCTCCAACACCGTGGCCAAGAAGGTGCCGGGATCGTTTCTACAGATGGGGACGAGCTGTATCAGCACCGTGATCGCGGGTTGCTTGCCCAGGTGTTTAAGGATCCGGCCGAACTCAAACGGTTAGTTGGCCGGGCAGCGATTGGTCATGTCCGTTACGGCACCAGTGGTCATAATTCGATTGCCAATGTGCAGCCATTCTTGTTTCGGTTCCACGATGGGGATGTGGCCCTGGCCCACAACGGAAACTTGACGAACGCGCAAACCTTGCGTCGCCAGCTAGAAGACCAGGGAGCAGTTTTCCAATCGGACTCTGATACCGAGATCTTGATTCACCTGGTTCGGCAACACATTAAAGAAGGCTTTATCCCGGCTTTAAAGTGGAGTCTGAACCAAGTGCACGGCGGCTTTGCGTACCTGCTTTTACAAAAAGATCGGCTGATTGCGGCCCTCGACCCTAACGGCATTCGCCCGCTGTGTATCGGCCAATTAGCCAATGGTTCTTACGTCGTGGCTTCGGAAACCTGCGCTTTGGATATTGTCAATGCCACGTTCGTGCGGGATGTCCAACCGGGCGAACTGATCATTATTGACCGTGACGGCCTTCACATCGACCACTACACCACGGATACCCAGCTGGCAATCTGCTCAATGGAGTACATCTATTTTGCCCGGCCCGATTCCATCATTCATGGGGTTACGGTCCACAACGCTCGTAAGCAAATGGGGCGTCTGTTGGCCCGCGAGCACCCCGTCGATGCCGATATGGTTATTGGGGTTCCCAACTCATCCTTGTCCGCCGCTTCTGGTTATGCAGAAGAGTCTGGCTTGCCTTACGAAATGTTGCTGATTAAGAGTCAGTATGTTGCCCGGACATTTATCCAACCAACCCAGGCGCTGCGGGAACGCGGCGTTCATTTGAAGCTGTCGGCCGTCCGCGGGGTCGTGGCTGGCAAACGGGTGGCCGTGGTGGATGACTCCATTGTTCGGGGGACGACGTCTAAACAAATTGTCCAGATGCTACGGCACGCGGGCGCAAAGGAAGTCCACCTCCTGATTGCATCACCGCCATTCCGTTTCCCATGCTTCTACGGCATTGATATTTCCACCCGGTCAGAACTGATGGCCGCCCACTATTCGGTTGACCAGATGTGCCAGTTGATCGGTGCGGACTCGTTAAACTTTCTCAGCGTAAATAGTTTAATTAAGGCCATCTCGGTACCTGATGCGGGGGATGCGCCTAATGGTGGATTGACGGTTGCTTACTTCACCGGCGAGTACCCAACACCGCTGTACGACTATGAGGCCGGGTACCTAAAGTCCTTGAATGAACAGGAACGGTTAGCACGAAAGGAGCATTTATCATGAATCGCTATCAAGAGGCGGGAGTCAACGTGAATGCTGGTTACGAATTAGTTGACCGGATTAAAAAGGCCGTTAAGTCCACTCACCGCACTGGTGTCCTTGGCGGAATTGGTGCTTTTGGTGGCCTATTTGACCTGGGCGCATTGGATTACCACCATCCTGTGCTTGTGTCGGGTACTGATGGGGTTGGCACTAAGTTACTGATTGCCCAGCAGATGAACAAGCATGACACGATCGGAATCGATGTCGTTGCCATGTGTGTTAACGACGTCCTTGCTCAGGGGGCCGAGCCGTTATACTTTCTTGATTACATTGCGACCGGCCATAACGACCCGGCTAAAATGGCGGCAATCGTGAGTGGCGTTGCGACTGGTTGCCGGGATGCTGGCGCTGCCTTGGTTGGTGGTGAAACTGCGGAAATGCCGGATATGTACGCTCCCCAGGAATACGATCTGGCGGGAGCCGTGACGGGGGTTGCTGAAAAGGACCAGTTGTTGACGAGTGACCGCCCACAAGCTGGGGATGTGTTGATTGGCCTCCCATCGAGCGGTTTGCACTCCAATGGCTTCTCACTAGTTCGGCAAATCCTGTTTAAGGACCACGATGTTAACCTCGCTGACCAACCGACTGAGCTTGATGGTCAGACTGTTGGCCAAGCAATCTTGGCACCAACCAGAATTTACGTACACCAGGTCTTGCCACTAATTCGCCAGGGCCTGATTGAAGGTATTAGTCATATCACTGGCGGTGGTTTGATTGAGAATGTTCCCCGCATGATTAGTGATGACTTACAGGCCGTGATTAATGAAGGTCAATGGCCGGTTCCACCCGTTTTCACATATTTGAAGACCCTAGGTAATTTATCAGCGGATGACTGCTGGCAGACATTCAATATGGGGATCGGCATGATTCTGGCGGTTCACCCGGACAGTGTTTCAACAGTTCAGGAGCAGTTGGCCACGAAGGGTGAGCACTCCTACGTCGTGGGTCAACTCCAATCCCGACCAGCAGACGCAGCAAAGATTGTAATTAAGTGAGGCAGAACAATGAGAGTAGCAGTATTTGCTTCCGGCAACGGGACCAACTTTGAAGCACTAGCACAACATTTTCAGGATGGTGACATTCCGGGAGAATTAGCATTGCTTTTTTGCAATCATCCGGATGCTCCCGTGATGAAGCGGGCTGAACGGTTTGGGGTGCCGGCAGAAAGTTTTACGGTCAAGTCCTGTGGCGGTAAGCAGCCGTATGAAGAACGGTTGCTGAAGCTATTGCAACAATACAAGATTGACTTTATTGCTTTAGCGGGCTACCTCCGCGTGGTGGGACCCACCATTCTGGACCATTATGACCACCGGATTGTCAACCTGCACCCGGCCTGGTTACCAGAATATCCCGGATTGCATTCGATTGAGCGGGCTTTTAACGACCACCGGACGCAAACGGGAGTGACCGTTCACTATATTGATTCCGGCCTGGACTCTGGTCCCATCATTGCCCAGGAAAGAGTCCCAATTTTACCGGATGATAGTGAAGAAACGCTGGAAGCCCGGGTTCATGAAACTGAGCACCGGCTTTATCCAGCAGCAGTTAAGAAGGTTTTGACAGCATTAGCAGCAAAGGAGAAGGATTAGATCATGAAACGTGCATTGGTAAGTGTTTCTGACAAGGAAAACCTGGTTCCCTTCGTTAAGGGATTAGTTGCAAACGACTTTGAAATTGTTTCCACTGGGGGTACTAAGAAGGTGCTTGATGAGGCTGGTATTAAGACCATCAGCATTGAAGACGTCACCCACTTCCCAGAAATTCTGGACGGCCGGGTTAAGACCCTGAACCCCTATGTTCATGGTGGCTTGTTAGCCCGTCGTGAACTGCCAGAACACATGGCAACGCTAAAGAAGCTCAACATTACGCCGATTGACCTCGTGTGTGTCAACCTTTACCCCTTCAAGCAAACCATTGAAAAGCCAGACGTTAAATTAGCTGATGCCATTGAGAACATTGATATTGGTGGTCCATCAATGGTTCGTTCGGCTGCTAAAAACTACCGGGATGTCACGGTCGTTGTTGATAAGGGTGACTATGACCAAGTCTTAAGTGAAATTAAGGAACAAGGAAACACTGACTTGGATACCCGGGCCCGGCTGGCTGCCAAGGCTTTCCGCCACACGGCCGCATATGATGCCCTGATTTCTCAATACCTGACGAAGCAAACTGGCTTAGAAGACCCTGAACAGTTGACCCTGACCTGGGACCTGAAAGAAACCATGCGTTACGGTGAAAACAGTCACCAGAAGGCCTGGCTCTACCAGGATGCCTTACCAAAGAGCTTCTCCGTTCTTTCCGCTCAACAATTACATGGTAAGAAACTGTCTTACAACAACATCAAGGATGCTGATGAGGCATTGCGGTGCATTCGTGAATTTGATCGGCCAACGGTAGTCGCAATGAAGCACATGAATCCTTGTGGGATTGGCCAGGGTGACACACTGGAACAGGCATGGGACCGGGCTTATGAAGCTGATCCTGTTTCCATTTTTGGTGGCGTGATTGCCCTGAACCGGAAGGTCGACCTAGCAACCGCTGAAAAGATGCATAAGATCTTCTTGGAAATTGTGATTGCCCCCGGATTTGATGATGATGCTTACGCTGTCTTAGCCAAGAAGAAAAACATCCGGCTCTTGAGCCTCGACTTTAGCAAGAAGGATGAACCGACTAAGCATGAAGTTGTTTCCGTGATGGGCGCGATGCTGATGCAGGAACAAGATACTTTGGCAGAAGATTACCATGACTGGAAGTGTGTGACTGACGTTCAGCCAACTGAAGAACAGTTGAAGAACTTAATGTTTGCTTGGAAGGCTGTTAAGCACGCTAAATCCAATGCCATTGTGTTAGCGAATGATGAACGGACCCTCGGAGTTGGTGAAGGACAACCAAACCGGATTGATTCGCTGAAGATCGCGGTTAAGCATGCTGGGGATGATATTGATGACCGGACAGTGATGGCTTCCGATGCCTTCTTCCCATTTGGTGACTGTGTTGAGTTTGCGGGTCAACACGGTATTAAGGCAGTGGTTCAACCGGGTGGTTCGATCCGTGACCAGGAATCGATTGATATGGCGAATAAGTACGGGATTGCCATGGTGATGACGGGGGTACGGCATTTTAGGCATTAGAGTGTAGAGTGCGAGCCAGGAGCTTGCGGAAGGCTAGCAATTTCTCCTGACGAAGGCGTTTTGCGCCTAGGAAGGAGGTTGCTAGCTCTAGCAAGCTCCTGGCGAGCACGTTTCGACTCAGTAGCAGTAGGACTTAGCTCCTGCTGAGCATATTTCCTACCGCAGTATCCCATGACATCAAGAAAGGAGTTCAATGATGGCTGGTGTAAATTTATTGGTGGTTGGTTCAGGTGGACGTGAATTTGCCATTGCTAAAAAGTTAAAAGAAAGTCCACAAGTTGCCCACGTGTACTGTGCACCGGGTAATGTGGGGATGCCAACTGTCGGTGTTGAGCCAGTTGACATTGACGAAGAAGACTTTCCATCGTTAATTCAATTTGCAAAGGATAATAATGTGGAATGGACATTTGTTGGCCCGGAAAACTGCTTAGTGGATGGAATTGTGGACAAGTTTCACGCAGCGGGACTGAAAATCTTTGGCCCTAATGCTCGTGCTGCCCAGCTAGAAGGTTCCAAACAGTATGCATTGGATTTTATGAATAAGTATCATGTGCCCACTGCGCGCTTTATGGCTTGCCAGGACGAGCCAACAGCCATTGATCATATTGGTCAATTCGGTTTCCCATTAGTGATTAAAGAGAACGGGTTGGCAGGCGGCAAGGGCGTTGTAATTGCCACTGACCAAACAACTGCTGAACAGACCGTTAAAGAAATGTTTGCGGCGGGCCAAACAGAATTGGTATTTGAAGAATGTTTGGTTGGCCCCGAATACTCCATGTTTGTGGTCATTAGTGGTGAACATTACCAAATTCTCCCGATGGCTCAAGATCACAAGCGTGCTTATGATGGTGACCGTGGACCCAACACCGGCGGGATGGGCGCTTATAGTCCACTGCCCCAACTGAAGGCCTCTGATCGCCAACAGATGATTGACCAAGTCGTGAAGCCAACCGTTCGTGGCCTTGTCGCTGGGAACTATGATTATCATGGCATCTTGTATATTGGCTTGATGCTGACGGGGGATGGCCCTAAGGTGATTGAATACAATGTCCGCTTGGGTGATCCAGAAACGCAAGTGGTTCTGCCACGGATTTCTAGCAATTTTTATGATCTGATTGATGCGGCGGTTAATGACCGGCCGCTACCGGCAGTAGTAGAAGACCACGATGCCACATTTGGGGTGGTACTGGCTTCTCAGGGTTATCCTCAGCAACCAGTTCATGGTCAATCCTTAGGTCAACTCCCAGCCTCTGACCAGGTAATGATTGACTATGCGAACGTGAGTGGTCAATTGAATGACCTTAAGGGTGCTGGTGGGCGTTTACTAATGGTACTGGCCAAGTCGGCAACCCTCCAAGGTGCCCATGATGCTGTCTATGATTACTTAAGACAGTTAAATGAACCTGAATGCTTCTACCGGAAAGATATCGGTGCGAAAGCGGGACTGAAATAAGATAAAAAAGTAATGGAGAGTGTTCAGAATGCCCTGACAACTTTATCTCCATTACTTTTTTTGTTATTAGTTTCACAGTTGGAATTTATAGTAGATTGAATTATAATGTTAAACGTATATTGTAAATAAACTATAAGAAGAAAGAGGTCAAGAATAACATGGCTAAATTAGTTCTGATTCGTCACGGACAAAGTGAATGGAACCTTGCTAACAAGTTCACCGGTTGGATTGACGTTGACTTAAGTGAAAAGGGTGTTGAACAAGCTAAGCAAGCTGGTAAGGCCCTTAAGGAACACGGTATCCAATTCGACTACGCTTACACTTCTGTTTTGAAGCGTGCTATCAAGACTTTGCACTACGCTCTTGAAGAATGTGACCAACTCTGGATTCCTGAAACCAAGACTTGGCGTTTGAACGAACGTCACTATGGTGCATTGCAAGGCCTTAACAAGAAGGCTACTGCTGAAAAGTACGGTGACGAACAAGTTCACATTTGGCGTCGTTCATACGATGTTTTGCCTCCATTGCTGAAGGCTAGTGACGAAGGTTCAGCATTACACGACCGTCGTTACGCTAACTTGGACCCACGGACTGTTCCTGGTGGTGAAAACTTAAAGGTTACCCTGGAACGGGTTATTCCTTTGTGGCAAGACCAAATTGCTCCAAAGCTGCTTGATGGTAAGAACGTTATCATCGCTGCCCACGGTAACTCTCTCCGTGCTTTGAGCAAGTACATCGAAAACATTTCTGACGAAGACATCATGAACCTGGAAATGGCTACTGGTCAACCAGTTGTTTATGACTTCGACGACAAGTTGAATGTTTTGAACAAGGAAAAGTACTAAAATTAGTGCTTCTCGGTTAAATAATTAAAAAGTCCGATGCAGATCGGCTATAATGCCCTTTAAGTATACAGATGAAATAGAAAATTCATCTTATACTTGGAGGGCATTTTTATATGGATAGGGGATCAAAATATAGTGCAGAAAAAAAGCTATCGATTTTAAACGAATTAATTCATTCTAGTGTTAAAGAGGTTGCTAGAAAGTATTCAGTTAATGACACTACCATTTTACATTGGCAATTACTTTATAAATACCAAGGGATTGATGGTTTACGATCTACTCACCATAATCGTAGCTATTCAAAGGAATTTAAGCTGGCTTTGGTTCAACAATACCAGGAATCAACAGATTCCCTTGAAGTATTCGCAATTAAACATGGATTAAAGTCAAAATCTCAATTATCAAATTGGATTATCCAGTATAATGAATCAAAACTAAAGGATTATATGCCAAGAAAGCGAGATTCAATTATGCCAGGACGTAAAACGACGTTTGAGGAACGACTTTCCATTATTGAGGAATTAATTAAGCATGATATTAATTACAACTGGGCAGTAGACAAATTTCATGTCAGTTATTCACAGGTTTATGGTTGGTATCATAAGTATCTTAAAAGCGGTAATGACCCGCAATCACTTCGTGATCGTCGAGGCAAGTCTAAACCGCAAAGTGAATGGACAGAGGTTGATCAGCTAAAAGCTGAGAATCGTCTATTGAAAGCACAACTCCAGCGCCAAGATATGGAGGACGAACTCGCAAAAAAAATCATGGAAATACGCAATCGGGAGGTGAACGATTCTTCAAACAACAAGCTATCAAAGAATTAAATGAAAAATATGGCTGGCCCATTAGTACCTTATGCCAAGTGGCCGGTATAACAAGAGCTGCTTATTATAAATGGACTCATCGGGTATCGAGTAGTTACGAGCATGAACAGGTAGAGTTACTAAACGCAATTCTAGAATTAGAAAACGAGCACAAGTGGACTTTAGGGTATTTAGGAATGACAACACAGTTGGCATTTGAAAACAAACTCAGTTTTAAGGCCGGCTTAAAAAGGGTGACTAACTGCATGCGGCGGCATGGCATTAGAGCAAATGTTCGTAAGAAGAAACGTGATCGAGTTAAAACACGCGAAGAGTATGTGAATGATAACTTATTAAACGGAAAATTCGATCGTCAGAGTGCCAATGAAGTTTGGGTAACTGATACTACAGAAGTATTATATGGCTCAGATACCGTCAAGAAAGCCCGAGTTCATGTCGTCTTAGATTTGTATGGCCGTTACGCTTTAAGCTATAACATTTCGGCTACGGAAACAGCAGTATCAGCAATTGAAGTATTTAAACGTGCTTTTAAAGTAGAACCGGATGCCCATCCGCTTATCCATACAGATCGCGGAGCAGCGTACTGTTCAATGGCTTTCAATGACTATTTAGCTAATCAAAACTGTATTCACAGCATGTCACACCCAGGGCATCCTTGGGAGAATTCTCCGATGGAACGTTGGTGGAATGATTTTAAACTCATTTGGTTAGCTAAACGCTCGCGCCCTAAAACATTGTCAGAGTTAGAGCAATCGGTAAATGAAGCTACTAAATATTTCAACACTCAACGAGCTTATGCATCAAGAAACGGCTTAACCGCGGAAAAATTCCGCGGTCAAGCCGTATAGATTTT
>CALVFC010000024.1 GCA_944326735.1 uncultured Limosilactobacillus sp.
TTCGGCGATCAGGGCAACCCCGACACCGTATTCACCACCGGCACCGATCCCGGCGAGGAACCGCAGGGTGTAGATCATTGGCAGGGTGTGGGCGAAGAACATGGCCGCGGTGCCGAAGGCAAAAATAAAGATCGTGTAAGAGAATGTCTTTACACGACCCAGCCGGTCACCGACAAGGCCGAAAATTGCTCCCCCTGCAAGCATTCCCAAATTAGTGATGGAACCAAGCCACCCCGCCGCTGCACTCGAGATGTGCAAGGTCGCGATGATTGGTGCTAACGCAAATGACAGGAACATGATGTCCATGTTTTCCAGTGAGAAGCCGGCGGCCGTTGAGGCCATGACCCACTTCTGGTTCTTTGTCATTGGTTCCGCAAGATGCGTACTTGTCTGTTGCATATTCAATTAAACCTCCAAAATGATGCTCTCTGACATCGATTATTTTGCGATAGGCGCTTTCGCTTATTTGCATTTGATTATACACGTTGCCATTTAAATTGCAAATGAAATTTGGCACAAAAAGAGAGACCGAGTACAACCCCAGTCTCCAAAGTAGAAGTATGTTAGCGAAAGTAATTTGCAAAATCACCTTCGAACTCATTATAACAATTTTAGTAGAATAATTCACATTATGTTGAAAAATATCAATCAGCGTAAGGAAAAGGATTGATAATAAAATTAATACACTTATAATAAGTAATATACAAATGTCTTAGGGAGAGATTCAAGTTTCAGCTTGTCTAACGAATTAAGTTAATGTACAATTTAGACACTAAAAGCTCATTAGGGGGGAAAATAAAGATGGCAGAACGCACATTTACGGCGGACCAATTATCTGCCTTTGATGGTCAAAACGGTCATCCGGCATACGTTGCTTGCAACGGTCTCGTTTATGACGTATCCAGCGTCCCTAACTGGAAGGGTGGTCACCACCATGGCAACCTTGCCGGTCATGATGTTACTGCAGCCATGAAGCGGACCATGCACGGTGATTCGGTTCTGAAGGATTTGCCAGTTGTTGGTAAGTACATCGGGGAACCAGAAGAGTAGTGAACATCACATGAAGAATAATATAAAAAGGATGAATCAGTGTTGATTCATCCTTTTTAGTTTACATGGCGAGTTTAAAGTACTGTTGTAAGTACTTGGCTAAACCGTTGTGTTCGTTATCAAATTCCGTGACGTCGTCGGCTAATTCCTTAATAGCAGGAATGGCGTTTTGCATGGCTACCCCGCGGCCTGCCGCGTCAATCATTTCCCGGTCATTATGTTCGTCACCAAAGGCAATGATGTGACTCTTACTGATTCCGTACTGCTTGGCGAGGTAGTACATGCCGGCTTCCTTATGCGTTCCCCGGTGGATTAGTTCAAGGACATTGTAGGGGCCACCCCAAATGCTGGGTTCTACAAAATCGCCATAGCGCTCGTTGACCCGTTTGATGATTTCCTGTTCATGACCAGGTTGGTATTCAATGATGATCGTAATTGGGTCCTCATCGACGTTGGTAGCCTTCAGGCGCTGGTCCGGTTCCAAATGGTTGGGCAGGAATTCGGGAACGTCCTTAGTTTCCCGGTTGGCCCAGAACTTGTTCTTGCTCTCGAGGGTGATTGTGTCAATCCCCAATTGTTGGCGGTGGTTGACCAGGTCAAAGGCCAGTTCTTGGGTGAGTTTGATCTCGTATTCTTTAGACCACTGCCGGTGGGGGATGTGGGCCAGGGCGCCATTGAAGTTGACCATCGGGGTGTGGATACCAATCTGGTCGTAGATGTGCTGGGCAATCCGGTAGGGGCGCCCGGTAATGATACTGACGATATGCCCCTGTTTAGCGGCTGCCCGGAGTGTCCGGATTGTCTCACTAGTCAACTGGGATTGGTTATTCAGAGTCGTCCCATCTAAGTCAATGGCAATTAAGTGCTGGTCCATCTGCTTCACTTCCTCAACGATATTGAGCAATCATTATACACTTCATCATCCGAAAAGTGAACTCTCAATTTCCTGCCGGGGTATTTAGACCCGTCCCAAAATAAGGTACAATAGATGAAGAATTTTGTGCAAAAGAAGAGGATTGATCTCATGCAACTACCGACTGCGTTCGTTGAAAAATATCGTCAACTATTAGGGGATGAAGCCCCTGCTTTCCTGGCCAGTTTTGACCAACCGAGCCACGCCGGCTTCCGGATTAATCCATTGAAACCGGGCAAACCGACGGCCACGATCGACCAGGCATCTGGCAAGGTGCCCTATGTGCCGACCGGTTACTATGGGCAGGTCAATGGTAAGTCCCTCGACCACGTAACGGGCTGGGTATATAGTCAGGAACCTTCTGCCATGTATGTCGGTGAAGTCGTCGACCCCCAGCCGGGTGAGCGGGTTTTAGACTTATGTGCTGCTCCCGGTGGGAAGTCAACCCACTTGATTGGCTTAATGAAGGACCAGGGCTTGCTGGTTGCTAATGAAATCTTCCGTAAGCGGGCCAAGGTGCTGGCGGAGAACCTCGAACGCTGGGGAACGAAGTCGACAGTCGTGATGAACGAAAGTCCGGATGAACTGGAAAAGCAATTTCCCACTTTCTTCGACCGGATCCTAATTGACGCCCCATGTTCGGGTGAGGGGATGTTCCGGAAAGAACCCGCGGGGATTGAATACTGGAACCCCGACTATCCGGCGGAGTGTGCGAACCGCCAGCGGAAGATCATTGCTTCGGCGATTAAGATGCTGAAGCCGGGTGGCACCCTGGTTTACTCGACCTGTACCTTTGCCCCCGAAGAAGATGAACAGAACATTGCCTGGATCCTGGACAATTATCCCGCAATGACGATGGCGGAAGTGAAGAAGTATCCGGGGATGGATGACGGGCGGCCTGATTGGGCTAACGGTAATCCAGAATTGACGAAGGCTGTCCGCCTCTTCCCACACCACATCACGGGAGAGGGCCACTTTATGGCCAAACTGCAGTATGGTGAACCCATGGCCGATCAGCCAGTCCCAACGAAAAAGAAGAAACGCCGCAAAAAGCGTGGCGGTGGGAAGCTCAGTTTGTCAAAGGACCAGTTACAGGAGTTCAATGCCTTAAAGAAGCAACTGGTGCCTGATTACCAACCGTACCACCTGTTGACTTTTGGCGACCAGCTGTATGATTTGCCAGCCGGTATTGAGGATCTTACTGATATGACGGTGATGCGTCCGGGTTTGCACCTTGGAACATTTAAGAAACGTCGCTTTGAACCAGCGTTGGCCTGGGCACTGGCCCTGGACCCTGGTGAAGTGGCTAAGCAGATTGAGTTAACGCCAGAGCAATGGCGCCAGTATGTTCATGGTGACACCGTCCAGGCAGGTAACGACTTACCGAACGGCTGGTACCTGCTAGTTTGTGACCAGCATAGTTGTGGCTTTGGCAAGCTGGTTAACGGGACAATTAAGAATTTCTATCCGAAGGGCTTACGTTTTTAGGAGGAATATCTAATGAAAGAAAAGAATGCGTTTCATGTTAATGGTTACTTGGGACTATTGGTTGCCATCATTGGCGGACTCGTCGGTTTGTGGTTAGCCTACTCTGGCTTCCGTCACGGTTCGGTGGGGATGCTGATTGGCGGGGTGATTCTAATCGTCCTCGTGTTGATCTTGGTAACTAGTTTGACGATTATCCAGCCAAACGAGGCCAAGGCCCTGACCTTCTTCGGTAACTATATTGGGACCATCCGCGATGCCGGCCTGTTCATGACCGTTCCCTTTACCGATAAGGAACCTGTTTCACTGCGGGTCCGCAACTTCAACAGTCAAATCTTGAAGGTGAACGACCTGAAGGGGAACCCAGTGGAAATTGCGGCCGTGATTGTCTTCAAGGTTGTCGACACGTCCAAAGCACTATTTGCCGTTGACGACTACGAACAATTCGTGCAGATCCAATCTGAATCTGCTATCCGGCACGTGGCCAGTGAATATCCATATGACACTTTCGAAAATGAGAATGCTCTGACCCTGCGTTCGAACCCGACAGAAGTTTCTGACCGCTTAACTGCGGAACTGCAAGAACGGTTAAACGTCGCCGGGGTAAAGATTATCGAAACCCGGTTAACCCACTTGGCCTATGCCACGGAAATTGCCTCGGCCATGCTGCAGAAACAACAGTCGGCGGCAATTCTGTCTGCCCGGAAGATCATCGTCGAAGGGGCCGTGTCGATCACCGAAGACGCGATTGACCGTCTGGCGAAGGAAGCCAACCTGGATTTGAATGATGAACAACGGTTGCAGATTATCAATAACATCATGGTGGCCATCATCTCCGAACGGGGCACGCAACCGGTGATCAATACCGGGACGAACCAATAGTGAGGGTTGGTAACTAATGATTTATCTTTCGATTTTAATGGCGGAACGGGTCGGGATCGTCATTATCCTGGCCTTCCTTTTAGTTAACATTCCGGCGTTTCGACGGCTTCTGTTTGCGAAGACCTTTGTGGAACGGTTCCAACTGGTGATTATCTTTTCGCTGTTTGCCATCTTGGCGAACATCACCGGGATCGAAATTGACCCGACCAACGACCTTCATGATAAGGTCCTGTTAATGGCCGTCAGTCATAACGACTCGATCGTGAACGCCCGGATCCTGGCCGTAACGGTTGCCGGAATCATCGGTGGACCCTGGGTCGGTGGTTCAGTTGGCCTGATTGCCGGCCTTCACCGGGTGATGCAGGCGGGCTTTGCTAGTCAAGCCTGGTTCTACATTCCGAGTTCAGCCCTGATTGGCTTGCTGTCGGGGTACCTATATAAGGATAAGAATAGTTCCTTTACGGGGATGACCCCGAAGCGCGGGTTCATTGTTGGTCTATCCATGGAAACGATCCAGATGATTTTGGTCTTCCTATTTAGTCCGACCGGTTGGCGCCTGGTTTCCTTCATCGCCTTGCCAATGATCATCATTTCCTCAATCGGGACATCAATCTTTATCTCCGTGATCACGATGTACCTGCGTCAGGAAGAGGAAACCCGGGCAACCCAGACTCACTCGGTTTTGCAACTGACGAACGAAACCTTACCCTATTTTCGGAATGGTTTGAACCGCCAATCCGCCGAAAAAGTAGTTAAGATTATCAAAGAGCACACTAACTTCGATGCCATCAGCATCACTAACCGTCACATTATTCTGGCCCACGTTGGTGCCGGAAGTGACCACCACATTGCTGGTGAAACGATGGTCACCAATTTATCTGAATCAGTGATCCACAGTGGTCAGGTCCGCGTGGCCAAAAATGCCGAAGAAATCGGTTGTTCCCACGTCAACTGTCCGCTTCAGGCAGCGATTGTTGTCCCCCTGCGGATTGGAAACAAGGTCGCCGGGACACTGAAGATGTACTATACCGATAGCTGGCGGTTAACACCTGTCGAAATCCAGCTGGCGACCGGGCTGGGGGAAATCTTTGCTAACCAGATTGCACTGGGGGAGGCCGAGATGCAAGCCAAACTGGTCCGGGATGCCGAGATCAAGTCGCTCCAGGCTCAAGTTAACCCGCACTTCTTCTTTAACGCGATCAATACCATTAGTGCGATGATGCGGCGGGATGCCGACAAGGCCCGGCAGCTATTACTGCAACTGTCGACTTATTTCCGTGCGAACCTGATTGGGGCCCGGGCCACGAAAATTACCCTTGCCCAGGAACGGCAGCACGTCAATGCTTATTTGTCATTGGAACAGACCCGGTTCCCAGATAAGTACGAAGTTCACTTCAACAGTGAGGTCAATGACGATGTCTTGCTGCCACCGTTTACGATTCAGGTGCTAGTGGAAAATGCCATTAAGCATGCCTTTGGCAACCGTAAGTCGGGTAACAAGGTTTTGATCAATATTTGGCGGCAAAACGACCGTTTGATCCTGCAAGTCGCCGACAACGGTTGTGGGATTCCAGCATCGCTACTGCCAAAATTGGGGCAAGAGGTGGTGCCGTCTGAACACGGCAGTGGTACGGCCTTGCAAAACCTGAACCAACGGCTGACCGGACTGTATGACCAACAGAGCCATTTGCAATTTGATACTGGGAAGAATGGAACCAAAGTAACTATTTCATTACCACTGCAAACTAAGGGAGGAACAGGCAATGAAAGTCTTAATCGTGGATGATGAACCGTTAGCGCGGGATGAATTACACTACCTGCTGGAACAAAACGAGCAGGTTGATTCAATCGATGAGGCTGACGGGGTAGTGGAAGCAAAGGACGCCATTAGTAAGAACCACCCTGACTTGGTATTTTTGGATATTCAGTTGGGGGATGGTAGTGGGATGACCTTTGCCAAGCAGTTGAAGAAGCAACCGAACTGTCCGTACATTGTCTTTGCGACGGCTTATGACCAGTATGCGTTGGATGCCTTTGAAGCCAATGCCGTTGACTATGTCCTTAAGCCGTTTGAGCAGGACCGGATCAACGAAACGATTGAGCGGGTTGCCAAGTTAAATACGGCTATCCATCCGGCCGAAACAATTGCCAATAAGCAACAGAAGAATCCGCGGATGACGATTACTTCGGATGAACGGACGATTGTTGTTCAGAAGCGCAATATTCTCTATATCCAGGCCGAAAATGGCAGTGTCCATATTCATACGACGGAGCGCCAGTTCACCAGTAAGCAGACCCTGCGTTCCCTGATTAACCAGCTGGATCCGCAGCGGTTTCTTCGGGTTCACCGGAGTTTTGTCGTTAACTTGAATAAGGTCAAGGAACTGCAGCCAAGTTTTAACCATACCTATGAACTTACCCTGGAAGGTGGCATTAAGGTCCCGGTTAGCCGGTCCTACGTCAATTCCACCAAGCAGGCGTTGGGAATGTAAAAGATCACACAATGCTGAGCAAGTTATTGCTCAGCATTTTTTATTTGTTTGGGACTACCCAATTTTGCCTAAATGGTTTATATATAAGCATTTTTCCTGATTAGTCCCATTGACAATCAACAACAGAATCGCAAATTGTGTTTATTACTTAACAAACTATAGGGCATTTCACAGGGACCACAGGGCATTTCATTTCAAAAAATGGTCATTCGACTGTGAAATTTAACACATTCTTAAAAAGAGGAGTACATTATAAGACGAAGGCGATGCCAGGAGACTGGTATCAATTCCAAATTTTTTTAATTCTCTAGGGAGGGAATAACTTATGGGAAAGGACAATAAACAAAAAGATTCAAACATTTATGTACAAATGGGAATCTTTGCAGCTATTTTATTTGTTTCTCAATTGATTTCTGATCTTTTTCCAAAGAGCTTCGTCGTACCAACTTCTTTGATTGCGATGGTTCTGCTCTACGTTCTGTTGGCTTGTCACATTGTTAAGCTTCACCAAGTTGCTAAATTTGGTGACTTCATGATCGGCTTGATTGCATTCCTGTTCGTTCCATCAGGTATCCAACTGGCTGCCCACTTGGACATCATGAAGAAGGAAGGACTTCAAGATGTTATCGTAATTATCATCTCAACGATCATCCTTCTTGTTGTCATTGCTTACATTGGTGCTTTGGTCATGGGTATTCACCACAAGATCACTGGTACCAAGGATGAAGACTAGGGGAGGCAATTAAATTATGGCTAATACGATTGTTACAAATCTAGCACTACCATTCACTGGTATTTTTATTTCATTAATCGTTTACTTAATTGGTATGTGGTTAACTAAGATTAGTAATGGTTTCTTCCTTTTCAACCCATTACTGGTTGGTATGATTTTAGGTATTGTTGTCTTAGCTATCTGGGCTAAGAGCACTGGTTCTACTACCGCTGCTGTTTACACCAAGTTCTACTTACCTGGTGGTAACATGATCTTCTGGTTCTTGAACCCAGCTACTATGGCCTTCGCTATTCCTCTGTACCGTGTTAACGACGTGTTCAAGAAGTACTGGTTCGATATTATTGTTATCATGTTTGTCGGTGGATTCATTTCACTCTTCCTGATTCAATTAGTATCTAAGCTCTTCGGTCTGTCAGCTGCTTCAACTGCTTCAATGCTGCCACAAGCTGCTACTACCGCCGTTGCTATGCCAATCGCTGCCGGTGTTCACGGTGTTCCTGCCGTTACTGCTATGGCATGTATCCTTAACGCCGTTGTTATTTACGCCTTGGCTGAATTCCTTATTAAGGTTCTTGGCCTTAAGAAGATGTCAGCTGTTGCCACTGGTTTAGCCCTTGGTTCTGCCGGCCACACCGTTGGTTCTGTTAAGGCTCTTTCACTCGGTGAAGTTCAAGGTGCTATGGCTGCCGTTGCCGTTGTTATTGTTTCATTGGCAATGGACATCTTGGTTCCTATCTACGCACACCTGTTCATGTAATCGTTTCGTGAAGGAGAACTGAATTTATGTCAAAAAATCATCAAAAAGTTGTTCTTGTTGGTGACGGACAAGTTGGTTCAGCTTACGCCTACGCTTTAGTTCAACAAGGTTTAGCTGAAGAATTAGCAATCGTCAACTTAAGCAAGGATCACGCTGAAGGGGACGCCATGGACCTTGAAGACGCAACTGTCTTCACTGCTCCTAAGGGTGTTTACCAAGCTGACTACGATGCTTGTGCAGATGCTGACTTAGTCGTTATCTGTGCTGGTGCTGCCCAAAAGCCTGGCGAAACTCGTCTGGACTTAGTTGGTAAGAACCTTGAAATCATGAAACAAATTACCAAGAGTATTATGTCGACTGGTTTCAACGGTATCATCGTGGTTGCTTCTAACCCAGTTGATATCTTAACTTACGCTGTGCAAAAGATTTCTGGTTTGCCAGCTAACCAAGTTATTTCTTCTGGTACTTCACTTGACTCAGCTCGTCTGCGGGTTGCTTTAGCCAAGAAGCTCGGTGTTAGTCCATTAGACATTTCTGCTAATGTTATGGCTGAACACGGTGACTCTGAATTTGCTGCCTTCTCAAGTGCTACTGTTGGTGGTCGTCCATTATTGGAAATCACTGATGAACTTGGCATCAGCAATGATGAATTACTGAAGATTGAAGATGACGTACGTCACAAGGCTTACGAAATCATCAATCGGAAGGGCTTCACTGCTTACGGTGTTGCTACCTGCTTAATGCGGATTACTCGTGCAATCTTACGTGATGAAAATGCGGTATTGCCTGTCGGTGCTTACATGGACGGCGAATACGGTATCAAGGATAACTACCTGGGTACGCCAGCAGTTATCAACGCATCCGGAATTGCTAAGGTAATCGAAGTTCCATTAAACGAACGTGAATCCAAGGCAATGGCTGATTCAGCTGCTGCTTTGAAGAAGGTTGCTACTGATGGTATGACTAAGGTTGGCTTAGTTAACTACCTCTGGAAGTAATCATAAATAAGAAAGACGTTGTGGTTTTGCCACAGCGCCTTTTTTTTTTTTTTTTTAACTGGTGTTAATGGGCGAGAATCAAACTTTATCTGCTCTATGTCAAATACTGTTGACAAGGAAATGCTGTTGTATCAATACTACGGCTACTCTAAAACAGCGTCTCTAGTGAATGCATAAGTCTGTAATGCTAACGATTATCGCCGGTATTACAGACTTCTTCACCTTGATTGTTAAAGAAGGAGATTTATATGGCTTACCAAAAGAACTTTACGACTACCTATACCATTAACGGGCATGAGTATACGGTAACGGCGCCAGCTCTTTTTGACAGTAATACCAACGAACTGATTCCAGATAAGAAACTGGATGATCAAGCTGCAGAAATAGCTCGTCAACAATATCGTGATGAAATGGGACTATTGTCACCCAAAGATTTAAAACAATACCGTGCTAAAGTAGGGCTATCTCAACGTAATTTAGCTGAACTAACTGGGTTAAGTACAAACACCATTGCACTTTATGAAGCTGGTGCATTTCCTACTAAAGCTAATAATAGAATGCTAAAATCACTCATTGCTAGTGATGATGTGCTTCAACAATATATTGCTAATGAAAAGAATAACTACTCCGATGAATTAGTTTCGAAGGTTGACTCTTATCTCAGTTAGAGTAATGGTATTGTTGAATTGCAAAAAGAACAGCTTAAGTTTACGGCTGTACAGTTAGCTAATTGGCCACGAGTTGAGAATTATTTCGAAAGAGACGGTGATTAAAATATTGATCCGTTAACGCAAATGAAGGTTATCAGACTTCTTTACATTGCGTATGGGAGATTTTTAGCCGCAACTGGAAATAAGTTATTTTCTTCAACAATCGTTCACTTTCAATATGGCCCATTGATCACGGAAGTACATGACAAATTTAATGGTCAAAGTGTACTTGATATTGATAAGCCCGATAAAGAAGCAATGGATGACTATAATTTGGTTTCACAAGATGGTGAGATTTCAGATCTTTTAAGTAAAGTGAATGAAGATTACATTAACTACAATGCTGCTCGACTAAGTAAACAAACTCATCGGCCAGGTTCACCATGGGATTTAACTCCAGATCGGCAAGTAATTAAGGATCAGCTGATTTTCGATACATTTAAACATGGAATAGAGGAATAGAATAATATGGAACATTTCTGACTTGAAGTGTTCCATTTTTCGTTTAAATTTATTTACGTAACGAGAGAGCTGCGGTACAATTCAAGCTATCCGTGTAGTGATGGGGGATTGTCAGATGAAGAAGTTATTTTTGACCGTGATTGCTTGTTTGAGTGTTACCGGATTGAGTATCCCAGTTGCTCACGCCAGTCAAATGCCTACTCAACATCAACGACAGGAGTTACAGGAAACCCTGCGCCAATCCAAAGCCAACGTCGTCTTGCTGGTGAATGGACGAACAAAGCGCCAACCTCTTGTATTAACGAATTCCACTGTCGACAAGAAATCACCACAACGCTTGACTGCTGATCGCCTGTTTCCGATTGGCTCTACGCAGAAGTGGCTGACGGGGTTAATGGTCCTTCGTGCAATTAAAGCTGGCCATCTCAGCTTGAATACCACTCTTAATCACTACTACCCCCAGGTTAATGATAGTGACCAGATTACTATTTTCCGATTACTGACCCATACTTCAGGATTGGCTGACCAGGGCCGCTTTGCAGAACAGGTCCTCACCAACCAGCAGCAACAGGAATCATACTCGCTGGCCCATTATCAGTCTACCGGTGGGACTGGTTGGCAGTACGCCAGCATTAACTATGTCTTACTAGCGGGGATCCTGTCGAAGGTTTACCATTGTCCTTACCATGACCTGTTAAATCGGGAACTCGCGCGACCGGCGCATCTTCATGACTTTAAGTTCTACTACCAGATCCACAATGCGCAAGAGGTGCCGTCATCGTTACTATTGACCGGTGACCAGGGTACTGATTGGCAACATCTGCAAACACAATTGTCAACGACCCTCGGCGCTGGGGACTTATTAATCACTCCGCGGGACTATTGGCGGCTATTGAACTACGCTCTTGACCATTACCGGCCAGAGTTTCACCAGATCGTTACCACCAAGGTCGATACCCCTAGTCACTACTTTGCTGGCTTTTACGTTAATGGCAAGCAGTTACACGATAACGGCACGGTGGATGGCTACACCTGTAACGTCTATACCGACCGACACCGTTCAATGATGATCTTCTCCAACTCTCTTTCGAGTCAGCAAACCGATGAACTGAGCGGCCGGCTGGCCCAGATATATTTCCAAAATAAATAAGCAGGAACGAGTTGCCTTGCGCAATTCTTCCTGCTTTTTGTCTACAATATTGATTTTAATTCTCGCAAAGCGTGAAATTCAAAGGTCGGTTTCAACCGGGTCGTATTACGTTTACCATCCGGATTATACCAGCCGGTATCGAGGTGGGCATTCACACCACCCTGAATATCTGATGACAGCGAATCACCAATCATTACTGTGTTAGCGGGACTACCGCCGATCTCGTTTAGAACAATGTCAAACATTTCCTTGCTGGGCTTCTGGGCGCCCACAATCTCGGAAATAAACACGCCGTCAAAGTACTGCCGTAAGTGGGCATCCTTCATCCGGGCCCGTTGGACGCGGGCCTGACCATTAGTGACGGCGTAGATTGAATAGCCCTGCTTCTTCAGGTAGGGCATGATCGTCCGTGTGCCGGGAACAAGCTGGTGGTTACCGGCTAAGAGGTCCAGGTAGTGTTCGATGACCTGGCGACCGTCGACCTTTAACTGGTGGTAAACCTTGAAATAATCACCGAAGAGGTGGACCTGCATCGCTTGCCAGTCAAGTTCACCACGTTCGTACCGTTGCCACATCTTGACGTTGTAATCTTGGAAGGTCCGTTTAACCTCTGGCGTCAGCTGTAGGTCATATTCATTAAATAGGGTCTGGAGGGAATGGTCTTCCGCTGCCCCATAGTCGAGCAGTGTGTCGTCGAGGTCAAATAACAGGTTTTGGTAACGTGCCATTATCTTTCCTCCCTAGATTAACTGCCGTTGTAAGGCGTATTCATATGTGGCCCCGTGGAGGACAAATGACTTGCGGGGGAGATCCGCAAATGATGAGCACCCCAACAATGCCAGTAGGCGGGGCAGTTCAACTTCCCACCGGCTGATTTCGTCATCCAGGGCTTCAACTCCATGCTTCTGCAGAATGTTCAGGAAGTAACCCGCTACACCGACTGCCTGGGCGCCGAGAACCCCGCTCTTAACGACGTCTAACGGCGAGCAAACCCCACCAGAGGAGATGATTGCCGTCGAGTTAGCATTGTCCTGGTGAGCTTCCAGGAGGGCCTCAGGGGTAGTTTGTCCCCAATCGATTAATTCGTGGAGGTCTTCTTGATGGTTACGGCGGTTTTCAATATCCGCAAAGTTTGTGCCACCGCGTCCAGAAACGTTGACCATCGTGACTCCCATGTCGCTTAGCGCCTGGATAGCTTCTTTGGACATCCCAAAGCCAACTTCCTTGACGATCACGGGGATATCCAATGCCCGGGTCAGTTGACTGATGTTGATCAGCCAGTGGAAGTTGCGGTCGCCATCGGCCATGGTTAACTCTTGGACCGCGTTAACGTGCAATTCAAGGGCGTCAGCGTCTAAGACATCAATCGCGGTCTGCGCCTGTTCCAGGGTTGCGGAAGCACTGAGGTTGGCAAACACCAAGCCATCAGGATCCACGCTCCGGACCACCTTAAAGGAGTCGGCAGTGGTTGGATCTTTGATCATAATGCTGGCGGAACCGGTTGCCATTGCCAGGTGGTGTTTAGCAGCAACCTGCGCGAGCTGTTGGTTAATTTGATACGACTGTTTGCTGCCACCGGTCATTGCTTCAATATAGAAGGGCTGTTCAAGGGTTAAGGGGCCCAGGTGAACGGTGGTTGATACATCGGCCAGGTTGATCTCTGGCAGGGGGTTGTGGACGAGTTGGACGTCGTCAAAGGGGTGTTCCTCATGGCTCTTTGGATATAGCTTGGCCGCGAGTGACAGGTGTTCGTTTTTGCGTTGGGCATGTGGTGATTCCCTAATAAAGCCTCCAGTTGCACAGTTGGCGCGCCATGGTCGGAAGACCTGACCCGCCAATATTAATTATTAGAAGTGATTTGCTAAGTGATGTTGAACCTTGTTCTTAACTTTGGTCGTAACTGAATCGATGAAATGGACGGACAGGGGTAATTGTTCAATCTTGTTTGCCGTCCAGGACTTCAGGACCTGCTTGAAATCGCTGTTGCGGTCGATTGCCACGATCCCGCAGTCACCACCACCAGCACCAGATGTCTTGGCAGCCCCGTTAAAGGTTTCCGCAATCTGACACAGTTGGTGGAGGGCCTTTGTCTCAATGTGCACGCCGGACTTCCGCCCCAGGTCGGTGAGCAGTTGCCGGTTGTAGCGAATTTCCGCTTGAATCTTGGCTAAGTCCGCGTCGTGGAAACCGTCCACCATCCGGGAGATGCAGTGTTT
>CALVFC010000025.1 GCA_944326735.1 uncultured Limosilactobacillus sp.
ATTCTTTCAGTAATTTGGCGTGGCTTTCCCAATACCCTTACACTATTAATTTTGTCATTTATCTTCGCCACGATTTTAGGATTGGCGTTAACCTGGCTCGACTTACGAAAAAACCGGATTGCCCGGGGGATTGCCACAGTATATCTGAATCTGGTCCGCGGGACGCCACCTCTGCTAATGCTTCTAATGGCCTACTATGGCTTACCAGTTTTGCTTAAGGCAATCGGCATTGACATCGACCATTGGACCAGAATGACGTTCGGGGTCCTGGGACTAACGCTTGGATGGAGTGGCTACTTATCTGAAGCTTTCCGGAGCGCGTACCTCTCAGTTGATCGGGGGCAGATTGAAGCCGCCCGGTCCGTTGGGATGCCTGATCGCACTACTTTCTGGCAAATTATTATTCCGCAAGCGGCGATGATTGCCTTGCCGAATATTGAAAACTTGGTCGTTGGATTGGTTAAGGCCACCTCGTTAGTGTACGTGATTGGACTTTATGATTTATACAACCAAGCATCAAATCTGTCCAACCAGACAGCTGGTCTCCACCAGTTACAGATCTTTGTCCTGCTAGCCTTAACTTACTGGCTACTGGTCCTTGTGATTGAAGCTTTGTTCCGTTTGATCCGCCGTCGTTACCGGCGAATGGTTTAGGGAGGTGTAGTTAATGTTTGATATGAATTTCGCTCGTGATTCGTTTAGTCAGATCCTTGCGGCCACCCCTCTAACATTACTGATCACGTTTGGTGCGACAATCATTGGTCTCTTGCTTGCCATATTAGTGGTAATTGCGCGGGAAAAGAAGATTCCGGGGTTATCACAAGTCTTAGCCGTCCTGGTTTCATTTATTCGGGGGACACCGATCCTGGTTCAGTTATACGTGGTTTATTATGGTCTGCCCCAGTTATTAGTTTTGATGAAGGGGTGGGGATGGAACACTAATCCCGATGGGCTGCCGGCAATTGTAATTGCCTTTTCCGCGTATGGCTTAAATGCCATGGCAAACCTCTCGGAAAGTATCCGTGCCGCGTACCATGCTGTTGATCCTGGCCAGTATGAAGCCGCCTTGGCAGTGGGGATGAGTCCGGTTAAGGGGATTACTCAAATTGTGATTCCACAGTTAACCGTTAACCTCATCCCCAACTTTACGAACATCTTCCTTGATCTAATTAAAGATACGGCCCTGGTTTACAACATTGGACTAGTCGAAATCATGGGACAAGCCAATATTATTTCGTCAATTGGCTTTAAGTACCTGGAAACATACACTGATGCGTTGGTAATCTACATCATCCTGTGCTGGATCTTTGCACGGATTCTGCGGTTTATCGAAGCACGGTTACGACAACGCTACGTCATTGCTCAATAAGAGCGGAAAGGAATTGTACTATGAAGTTAACTAAATTATTTACACGTTTATCACTAGCGGGACTGGTGGCAGCCACCGTTGTATCAGCTGCCGGCACAGTTCACGCTGCTAAAACTGTTAATGTTGCTGCCCCTAATGGTAATCCTGCTTATATCGTCAATACCGACCACGGTCCGGAAGGGTATTACGGTGAATTAATTAAGAAGATTGATCATGATCTTCCTCAATACAAATTTAAGACGACCTTCACTTCCCAAAACGCGGTCTTTTCTGGATTACAAAGTGGAAAGTATGATGTTGCCTTGAACAACTCATGGTATAACAAGCAACGTTTTCAAACTTACTATCACACCAGAGCAGTGGGTCTCGACGACTTGCGGTTGGTTTACCGGAAGAATGGTAAGAAGGCCAACTCACTGGACGATGTTGCTAAGAAGAATTTGAAGCTGGTCCCAGTTTCAACTGACGATGCCCGTTACAGTGTATTGCAGGATTACAATAATTCTCACAGTAAGAAAGTTAACCTAAAGGCGATCGGTGACCAATCATCAGCCGATGCCTTGGCTCAAGTGGCTAACGGCAAGTACGACGTTGCCTTATATCCATACGCTGCTTATAAGCAAGTTGCTAATTCAAAGAATGGTAAGAAGTTAACGGCTTCGAAGTCCATTGATCAACGGTCAGCATACTTGCTGGTTCACAAGAGTAGTCAAAATAAGAAGCTGACTAAGGCCTTGAATAAGGAAATTAATAAGTTGTACAACGACGGTTACTTGGAAAAGTTAACGAAGAAGTACCTCTACGAAAACACCTTTGCACTACCTAATGCGAAGAAGGAATACAACGCTGAATTTAACAAGTAGTTTAAACTAAAAAAAGAGATCGGCATTAAGCCGGTCTCTTTTTTGCTTACAACTAAATTGAATTAGTTGTTTTGAAGCTTAGCCATACCATCCTTAGCAACCTTTTCAAGGGCAGCTGCAGAAGCATCCATGGCCTTCTTTTCACGGTCGTCTAATGGCAATTCAATAACCTTGTCGATACCGTTTGCAGAAACAACTGCAGGAGTACCAATGTAAAGGTCGTTGATACCGTATTCACCGTTCATTGGAGCACCAACAGGGAGTACAGCATGTTCGTCACGTAAGATGGCACGAGAAATCCGCATCAAGCAGGTTGCAACACCATAGTAGGTAGCACCCTTACGGTTGATGATTTCGTAAGCCTTGTTACGAACGTCATCTTCGATCTTAAGAAGTTGGTCCATTGAAACATTGTTTTCCTTAGCAATGTCAAGTAATGGCTTACCACCGATAGTAGCAGTTGAGTAAGCAGCAAATTCAGAGTCACCGTGTTCAGCAACAATGTTTGCGGCAACATCGCGTGGGTCAACGTGGAACAACTTAGCCAAAGCGATACGAAGACGTGAGGAGTCCAGTGAAGTACCGGAACCAATAACCTTGTTCTTTGGGAAGCCAGAAAGCTTTTGAACAGCGTAGGTTAAGATGTCAACTGGGTTAGCAGCGATCAAGAAGATACCGTTGAAACCGGACTTAACGATTGGTTCAACAACGGACTTCATAATCTTCAAGTTCTTGTCAACCAATTGAAGACGAGTTTCACCTGGCTTTTGTGGAGCACCAGCAGTGATAACTACCAAGTCAGCGTCCTTGCAAGTGTCGTAATCAGCAGCGTAGATTTGCTTTGGAGCAGTGAAGACAGTTGCATCTTCAAGGTCCAGAGCGTCACCTTCAGTACGCTTCTTGTTGATATCAACAATGGCTAATTCTTCAGCCAAACCTTGTTGAACCATTGCGTAAGCATAACTTGAACCAACGGCACCGTCACCGACAAGAACAACTTTTTGATGATTCTTAGACATAATTAAACAGTCTCCCTTTCATCTGTAAATATGCAATTTGAGATTTCTCTCACATATCGATTATACCATTCCTTGTGAAAATTGCTATCAGATTCGAATATAATTCACGAATGTGTTAATTTTTCACATATTCATCAAGCAAATAAAATTTTGTTTACTTTTAAGTAACGGATTCTTTTGCACTCTGTTAGCCATGTGATAAAATGTATCTGTATCTAAACAATCTGTTAATAGGAGGAGGTGATTACCATGCTGAATCAGACCAAACGTTTTATGCGTGACCATGATTTAATGTACAAAAAGGAGTACATTCGTCCAATGATGACTCCGCAACACGTATACGTTTTTCGTTTTGGTAAACACAAACTCAACAACCGGGTAATCATTCGATACTCCCACACTTGGACGGGACGTCTGCGGATCAATGAAATTGACGTTCGTCTACACCACCAGCATCATCCACGGATCTTCTTAACCGAAGCGGATTTAATTGATTATCTGAGAAGTCACTTTGAAAAAGATGATCAGGCGACTAATGATAATAGTGATGAGTAAGTGCGACAGTGGTGCTGCATACAAAAGGGGCTGAGCGTAAAACTCAGTCTCTTTTTCATATCAAAGTAAATTGGATGGAGGAATAGACATGGGCTGGACAGCGATTAAGGTCATTACGACGAACGAAGCAGTTGAAGCGGTATCGTATATTTTGACTGACGAAGGAGCAGTTGGTGTGCAGATTGATGATGCGGCCGATTTTGCAAAGTTAAAACCAGGACGTTATGGAAAACACGGTGAGATTGTTGATCCCAAGACAATTCCTCACCGGGCATCTGGTGCCGCCATCACGGGTTACTTTCCTGAAAAAACGTTTGTTCCAGAGTTAGTGCCGACAATTAAACAACGAGTTCAGCAACTGGCGCAGTTTGACTTAGATCCAGGCGAGGCGTCCGTTGTGGCTGATCAAGTTAATGACGAAAAGTGGGCCACGGTTTGGCAAAAGTACTACCACCCATTACGAGTAACGAACCGGTTAACGATCGTTCCTGAATGGGAAAAATACCAACGCCAGTCACCAGACGAAAAACTGATTGTGCTTGATCCCGGAATGGCTTTTGGAACAGGAACCCACCCGACAACGCGATTGATGCTAGAAGCCTTGGAAATTGTTGTCCGGGGCGGTGAATCGATGATTGATGTCGGTACAGGTTCTGGGGTGTTAAGCATTGCTGCAAAGCATCTTGGCGCCGGTGACATCGCAGCTTATGATATTGACGACGTAGCGGTCCGTTCTGCTAAGCGCAATTTAGCACTCAACCCGGTGGCTAGTGATATCAAAGTTGGGGTTAATAGTTTACTTGATGGTATTCATACGCAAGTGGACTTGATTGTCGCTAATATTTTGGCAGAAATCATTGTGCCATTAGTTCCTCAAGCAATGGAAAACTTGCGTCCGGGTGGTCATTTCCTAGTATCCGGAATTATTAAGGACAAGGCCGCATTAGTTCGTAATAAATTAACAGAGGCGGGTTTTGTGATTGACCAACAACTCCGAATGAAGGACTGGTATGGCATGATTGCCCATAAACCAACGGAGGATGAACAGTAATGCAGCACTATTTTGTTAACACACCAGTTCCTGATAAGCAGTTCACGTTACCTGATGATATTAGCCACCACCTCGTCACTGTTCTCCGGGCACAAACAGGTACCCAGTTTGAGCTAGTGTTTAATGATCACCAATCCTACTTGGCTGAACTAGCATCGACTGCCCCCACGGTTTCGGCAACGATTATTCGTCCGTTGGAGCGGAACCCAGAGCTGCCGGTCCATACTGTCATTGCATGCGGCATTCCTAAAACTAAGGAAAAACCCGAAATGATTGTTCAAAAGGGAACGGAATTAGGCGTTCATCAAATTATTTTTTTTGACGCGGAACGATCAATTAGTCATTGGCAAGGTAATAAGCGGGCTCGTAAACTGGCAAGACTCCAGAAAATCGCGAATTCGGCTGCCGAACAGTCACACCGGAATGTCCAACCGCAGATCTGCTACTGTGATTCACTTGCTGACCTGCTTGAAAATTATCCAGCTGACCAGCGCTTAGTAGCCTGGGAAGAATCTGCTAAGCAGGGGGAAACAAGTGGCCTGGTTAAGGCATTGCGCAAAATGACAGTTGGTGAATCAGTTTTAGCAATTTTTGGCCCTGAAGGCGGGCTAAGCAGTGAAGAAGTTACTGAAATGGAGCGTCAGGGGGTTGTTCCTGTTGGGTTAGGACCACGGATTTTACGAACGGAAACAGCACCACTGTACTTTTTATCAGCCGTGTCGGTAATTACTGAATTGGAAGCTTCTGACAAAAAGTGAATGTGGTACAATTATGACCACAATAATATAAGTAAGTGTAGGGAAGTAAGTATTAATGAGTGTAAACAAGAGAACCTGGGGAGTAATTGATTTAAAACTGTGGGGATGCAGTATTCTATTTGCAATCGTGATCCCATTATTAGCCGGTAAACTACACCTTGTTCATCGAACATGGCTCGTCGGACTATTTTTATTTATTATTAATACCATCGTTTGTGTCTGGGTTGGCCGTTACTTGCGTAGTAACCAATTACGGTGGTGGAACATGTTTGTCCTGCCTGTACTATTTTTGATTACGGCCTTTTTCTTCTTGCCAAAGTATACCTGGTACTTTGCAATTTTTTATCTAGGAGTTATCTACCTATCATGGTCAATGATGCAAACTAACAACTAAACAAGGGGTGATTGATGTGTCAGAAGTAAAAGAACTTACTCATGAAGATGTTCAAAAGATGGTTTCCTCGTATATGAATGCGGACCACGTTGCCCTGGTAGAAAAGGCTTATCGTTTTGCAGCTATTTGCCACCACGACCAACGACGGAAATCTGGGGAACCATATATTATTCACCCTATTCAAGTAGCCGGTATTTTGGCTAACCTGCAGATGGATCCCGAAACCGTTTGTGCTGGTTACCTCCACGATATTGTCGAGGATACTGGGGCTACCTTAGGTGATATTAAGGAACTCTTTGGCCCCACAATTGCCTTAATCGTCGACGGTGATACTAAACTTGGTAAGATTCAATACAAGTCGAATAAGGAACAAATGGCTGCTACCCACCGGAAGCTACTGTTAGCCATGTCGAAGGATATTCGGGTTATGATTGTTAAACTAGCTGACCGGCTGCATAATATGCGGACGCTCCAACACTTGCGTCCTGATAAGCAACGGCGCATTTCTAATGAAACATTGGAAATTTACGCACCAATTGCTGACCGGCTAGGGATTAGTACAATCAAGTGGGAGCTGGAGGACTTATCCCTCCGTTACTTAAACCCGCAACAATACTACCGGATTGTTCACTTAATGAATTCGCGGCGTGATCAACGGGTGGAGTATATTGATGAGGCCATTCAACAAATCAAGAAGGCCATTAGTGATTTAAACCTGGGTCCCAATGTTGAAATCTATGGGCGCCCGAAGCACATTTACTCCATTTACCGGAAAATGGTGAACCAACATAAGCAGTTCAGCCAAATTTATGACCTGTTAGCGGTCCGGATCGTCGTTGATTCGATTAAGGATTGCTATGCTGCATTAGGAGCTATCCACACGAACTGGAAGCCAATGCCAGGGCGGTTTAAGGATTACATTGCAATGCCTAAGGCGAATGGCTACCAGTCCTTGCACACGACAATCATCGGCCCACATGGGAAGCCATTGGAAGTTCAAATTCGGACCCACCATATGCACCAAGTCGCTGAGTATGGGGTTGCTGCACACTGGGCTTATAAGGAAGGTAAGACCAATGGTGTCCAACAAACTAAGGATAGCCAAAAGCTGAACGTGGTTAAGGAAATCCTTGAATTACGTAGTGAAAGCCACGGCATTGATGAATTTATGCAAGGGGTTCAGAGTGATGTCTTTACTGACAAGGTGTACGCATTTACGCCTAAGGGGGACGTTATTGAACTACCGAAGGGTTCTGGTCCGTTGGATATGGCTTATCAAATTCACACCGAAGTTGGTAACCACACTACCGGTGCAAAGGTCAATGGGCGGATTGTCCCGCTCGATTATGAGATTAAGACGGGGGATATTGTTGATATCCTGACTTCTAGTTCATCTGCGGGACCAAGCACTGACTGGCTGGACTTGGTATCAACACGGCGCGCCCGGAATAAAATCCGCCAGTTCTTCCGTGCCCACAACCGGGACAAGAACATTGAAACTGGTAAGCAAATCGTGGAACATGAGCTTCAAGAAGCCGGGTACGACCCATTTGCTTTAATGACTGAAGAAAAGAGTCAACAAGTTGCTAAAGAGATGCACTATCAGACGGCTGATGATCTTTTTGCAGCCATTGGCTTTGGTGATATTGCCCCAGTCGGTGCGCGGAATCGCTTTACTGCTGACTTGCGGCAGAAGGCGGAAGATGATCGTCAACAGGCAGCTGAAAAGGCGGTCCTGGAAGATCATGAAACTATTCAAAATTCGGATGAACGTCAACAACGGAAAAATGCTAAGGCTACCAGTGAAGGCATCGTTGTCGAAGGGGTCGATAACCTCTTAGTCCGGCTGAGTCATTGTTGCAGCCCAGTACCGGGGGATGACATCGTTGGTTACATCACCAAAGGACGGGGAGTTTCAGTCCACCGCAGTGATTGTCCGAACATTAAGGCGGCCGAAAAGAGCGGCCAGCGGATTGTGTCTGTATACTGGGCCAATCCGGAAGGCGACCGGACTAATTATGATTCTAATATTGAAGTTCAGGGGTATAACCGGAATGGCTTATTAAATGATGTTTTGCGGTCAATTAACAACAGTACCCGGTTCTTGAACTCAGTTAACGGTAAAGTGGACCATAATAAGATGGTCACGATTAGTCTGACGATTGGGGTACGTAACTTAGAACAGCTCCAGTTTATTATGGATGGCTTGAAGAATATTAAAGATGTCCATGTTGTAAAACGGATTATTCGCTAAGGGGGACTTGCCGTGCGTGTTGTATTACAACGTGTGACTCACGCATCAGTTTCAATTGATGGTGAGACTGTGGGAGCAATTAACAAGGGCTACATGCTCCTTGTTGGTTTTGCTCCTGACGATAATGATGAGAAACTTGATTATTTAGTGCATAAGATCGTTAATCTACGGGTTTTTGAAGATGAAAACGGTAAGATGAATAAGGGCTTGAAGGATGTTGATGGCGCCATTCTGTCCATTTCTCAATTTACCTTATATGCTGATACTAAGCATGGAAACCGGCCCGGATTTACCGATGCCGCAAAGCCGGAGATTGCATCACCGTTATATGATCGTTTCAATGATAAACTGCGCGCTGCTGGTGTGCATGTTGAAACTGGTCATTTCGGCGCTGATATGCAGGTTGATCTAGAAAACGATGGACCAGTTACCATCATTTATGAAAAGTAGCGATAAAAGAAAAGGGTTGCTCCGCTGCATTTGGAATGCAGGCAGCAACCCTTTTCGTCATTGCCTAGTAATTTGCCAAAATATTATCTACTGCTGGACCATAACCTTCGCCGAAGAGGACGAGGTGCATGCAAAGGTAGTAGAAACGGTACCAAGGCAGGCGGTCGTTAATTCCTGGTGTCATGGGGTACACCGCGTTGTATCCCTGATAAAATGCTTGATCAAACCCGCCAAACACGGTTGTCATTGCCAGGTCGAATTCACGATCGCCGTACACTGCGTCGGGATCAATCAGGTATGGTTGGTGGTCAGCAAACATAAAGTTACCGGCCCACAGGTCACCGTGGAGCAAGCTAGGCTGAACTTGATGAGCTGAATAATAGTGCTTAAATTGCTTAACCATTTGGTCAAAGTGACTTTGCCGCCACTTGTTCCACCGCCCGCGCTCGGTGGCCACTTCCACTTCAGGCAGGAGTCGTTGGTTGACATAGAAATCACGCCAGCTGTCATTCCATGAGTTATCCTTAACCAGGGCCTTTGTCTGGTGATTTTCAGTGAAGCCAAACTTGCCATTGGCGCTCATTTGCTGGTGCATTGTGGCCACCTGTTTTCCGAGTTCATATTGGTCCCCGGTACTTTCATTGAGCCAGTTAAGCACTAAGTAGGCGTTATGATCAATCACCCCATTGTATACCGGGGTCGGGGTGTTGATTATTTTCCCGATGGCCTTTAAACCGTTGATTTCATGCTTGAAATAATCGGCCGATTGGTTGGGCTGAATTTTAATGAAGAATGACTTATCATCAGCTTGAATACGATACGATTCATTGATATCACCGCCACTGACGGGTTTAAAACTTGCCATCTTTTGAAATGGCAATTGTTGAAACCAGTCTGCATTAATTGCTCCCATTGCAAAGCCTCCTGTTATTAATACTTGGTGTCTATTATAGATAAGCTTCCATTGGCTTGTAAAATTCAAGATAAATGTTGGCGGCGGTATTGACTTTCATTGTGGGTACTAGTAAGGTAAAAACTGAATTTAATATTAAAAGCCGATAATAAAAGAATGCTCGGTGCCTTTATAAAACAAGCGAGCGGTGATGGTGGAAGGCCGCATGCTAAAGGATCGATTGACACTTTTAAGGGTTGGACATATTGTCCCGTCACTTGTTGACGTTATCGTTGAGTTGATACCAAGGTGGTACCGTGCATTAAGCACCCTTGCAGATAGCAGGGGTGCTTTTTATTTATTATTAATTGGCAGAAAAAGGAGCAGGCGAGAATGAAGAGAACAAATTATTGTGGAGACACAAATGAAAAGCAAGTCGGTCAAGAAGTCGTCTTGAAGGGCTGGGTCGCTAAACGTCGTAACCTTGGGGGCTTGATTTTTATTGACTTGTGGGACCGTGAAGGTATTGTTCAGTTGGTCTTCAATGAAAAAGAGAACGAAGAAGCCTTTAAGGTTGCTAACGCTGTGCGGAACCAATATGTATTGGAAGTTCGCGGGAAAGTTCAATTACGGGCTGATAAGGAAATTAACCCAGACATGAAGACTGGTAAAGTTGAAGTGGCTGTCGAAGAAGTTCACGTTCTGGCCCAATCCGAAACGACGCCATTTGACATCGCTGATGATGTTGATGCTACTGAAGATTTACGGATGAAGTACCGCTACCTTGACCTTCGTCGTCCAGAAATGATGAAGAAGCTGATGTTACGTTCAAAGGTGACGCACGTTATTCATCGTTACTTTGAAAAGCATGGCTTCTTAGATGTCGAAACCCCCGACTTGACCCGGTCAACACCTGAAGGGGCGCGGGATTACATTGTCCCATCACGGGTTTACCCAGGACACTTCTATGCTTTACCACAGTCACCACAACTGTTTAAACAATTATTGATGGCGGCCGGTGTTGATAAGTATTACCAAATTGCTAAGTGCTTCCGTGATGAAGACCTTCGTGGTGACCGGCAACCTGAATTTACCCAGGTCGATACAGAAATGTCATTTGCTACTCCTCAAGAGATTCAAGACATGACTGAAGGCTTAATCAAAGATGTTATGAAGGAAGTCCTCAACATCGATGTTAAGACCCCATTCCCACGGATGGAATGGCAAGATGCCATGGATAAGTATGGCACGGATAAGCCTGATACCCGTTTTGGAATGCTTATTCATGACTTGAATGATATTGTTAAGGATTCTTCCTTCAAAGTCTTCTCTGGGACAGTTGCTGATGGTAACTATGTCCGGGCCATTGCGGTTCCTGGTGGTGCTGATAAGTACTCACGGAAGGATATTTCCAAGTTAGAGGATTATATTAAGCGTTACGGTGCCAAGGGCTTAGCCTGGGTTAAGGTTACTGCTGATGGCTACAACGGACCAGTTGCTAAGTTCTTAGCAGATAAGGCGGACGCTATCAATGCGGAACTTGATGCTAAGGCTGGTGACTTAATCCTCTGTGTTGCTGGTAGTTTCCACGTTGTTTGTGATTCTCTTGGATACCTACGGCGGCACTTTGGTCATGAATTAGGATTAACCAATCCAAACCAATGGAATTACGTTTGGGTTGTCAACTGGCCAATGTTTGAATATGATGAAGGATTTGGTAAATGGATTGCTGCCCACCACCCATTCACCATGTTGAACCCAGAAGACCTTCATTACTTAGAAGATGGCGAAGATCCTCATAAAGCCCATGCCCAAAGCTATGACATTGTCCTAAACGGTCAAGAAATCGGTGGGGGCTCGATCCGTATCCATGATCCAAAGGTTCAAGAAAAAGTTTTGAAGGCTCTTGGCTATACTAAGGAACGGGCAGAAGCACGCTTTGGCTTCTTGCTGAAGGCCTTAACCATGGGGATGCCTCCCGAAGGTGGTTTAGCAATTGGTTTGGATCGTTGGGTAATGTTCCTTTCTCAAACTGATAATATTCGGGACGTCATTGCCTTCCCTAAGAACTCAAAGGCGGTAGAACCATTAACTGCTGCCCCAGGGAAAGTCAGTCAACAGCAACTGGATGACCTGAAGATTGAGTTTGGCGACAAGGTTGATTACAAGTTGGATAAGTAAGATTAAATGAAAAAGGAGTGGCGCCAAATCGGCGCCACTCCTTTTCTTGTTCAATTACTTCAATATTTTTTTCAAAAATTCCTGAGCACGGGGACTAGTGGGGTGGGCAAAGAAGTCATCCGGCTTGCCCGTTTCTTGAATATAACCGTCAGCCATAAACCAAATCTGGTCGGCTACTTCCTTAGCAAAGCCCATTTCGTGGGTAACAACGACCATCGTCATGCCTGAATCTGCCAGGTCACGCATTACCTTTAGTACTTCATCGACCATTTCAGGGTCGAGGGCACTGGTCGGTTCATCAAATAGCATTACTTGGGGATCCATCGCTAGCGCCCGGGCAATGGCTACCCGTTGCTTTTGACCACCAGACAGCTGATCAGGGTATTGCTCAGCCTTATCAGCCAAGCCCACCTGTTTTAATAGTTTCATTGCCGTTGCCTTAGCCTGTTCTTCATCGATTCCCTTAACCTTAATTGGAGCAATCATAATGTTCTTTAAAACTGACATGTTGGGGAAGAGGTTAAAACCTTGGAAAACCATGCCCATTTTTTGACGAATTTGGTCTAATGCCTTATCGTCGAGCCCCACTAATTCCTGACCCTCGAAAAGCACTTGACCACTGGTAGGTTGTTCAAGACCGTTTAAGCAGCGCAGAAAGGTACTTTTTCCTGCTCCAGAGGGACCAATCACACAAATTACTTGTCCTTGGTCAACGTGTTCACTGATATCTTTCAGAACAATATTATCTTTAAATTTCTTTTGAAGGTTATTAACTTCAATCATTTTAGTGGGCATATTTCATCTTCCTTTCAAAGTGTAGCAAAATCCGGGAAAGGGTAAAGGTGAGGACAAAGTAAATCAACATGGTAATGAACAGTGGAAGAACCCCTTTGTAGGTTGCCGACTGGACCAGTTGAGTTTCGTACATTAATTCACCGACCCCGATTACGGAAACTAATGAACTATCCTTTAACAGGGTAATTAGTTCGTTCCCTAGAGCTGGCCAGATGTTCTTCAGTGCTTGCGGCATGATTACCTCTTGGAAGGTGGTCTTTTTACTCATTCCAAGACTCCGTGCCGCTTCTGTTTGACCAAGGGGAATGGATTGAATCCCAGAACGGATAATTTCCGCGACATAGGCCCCTGAATTCAGGGAGACCGCAATGATCCCGGCAATTAAGGCTGGCATTGATTGAATAATGGCACCAATTCCGAAGTAAACAAACATGATCTGGACCATCATTGGGGTGCCCCGCAAGAACTCAATGTAACAAACAGCGATTGAGTGCAGGAGTTTGTTCTTAGACAACCGCATCAAAGCGAAGAGGGTTCCTAAGATGAAACCAAAGAAGACGGATAATACCGTAATGATTAAGGTATATTCAACCCCTTTAGCAAAGTACCGCCAGTAGGATAAGACAGTATTTTGTTTCTTATAGGACTTCATGTGGGAAGCGGCTGCAGGCAGGTACTTCTTATTAATTAAGTCTTTTTGTTGAACCTTAGCAATTGTCTGGTTAGCGGCTGCCCGTAGTGAGTTATCACCCTTATGGAAGGCCATCGCTGTCCCTGGAACCTTAGTATTCATTGGTACCTTAATGGCTGCCAGGTTGGAATTGTTTTCCGCATAGGCTTTTGCAGTCGCGGCATCGGCCATCACAGCATTGACACCATCGTTTCTGGCAGCAAGGGGCGCACGCAGTATCTGGTAAAG
>CALVFC010000026.1 GCA_944326735.1 uncultured Limosilactobacillus sp.
TAATGGTTTGAGCTGCCGTCCGCGATTCTTGTTCTTCGCTCTCCAACTTTTGCAGAGCGTCCACAATGTTTTGCCGACTTTCCTTATTCTTACTGCTTTCCCAAATGCCAGAGTGGGAGCTGACCTCTTTTAATTGATCTTGCAACTTAGCGCGGCGTTCTTCCCGTTCCCGTTGGTGGTCAATTAAATCCTGGAGCCGGTCGTTCTCTTGGGAAATCTTATCAATCTTGTCACTGTTGTACCGTTTATTTTCGTGAACTAGTTCAAAGGACTTTTGTAACTTAGCGTATTCCTCTTGGTTGAACAGGAAGCGGACATTCAAGACGTCCAATTCACCAAATTCACGACGATCCCACCAGTTACCAAAGTAAATCCGGTAGTGACCGGTTTGATATTCTTCATAGTAAAAGAACGGGTAGGCCTTCCCCAAATAATCAATTAAGTTGACACTTAAGTAGTGACTTAGTTTGTCAACCAGGTCATCAACTAAGGACATGACACTTTGATTATTGGATTGCTGTTCCCGATGTTCAATTTCTTTAGCGTACCGTTGGTTATCTAATAACTGGTAAATGCGCCGGTCTTGGTGATCGGCAACTGCTGCCTTAAATTGTTGCAGGAAATCAATTTTATTAACAATTTGGTTGTTGATTGCTGCAGCGACTTCCTGGGCAGATTGTTGATGTTGTTCTGTGGCCATATCCACCGCTCCTTATGTATTACTAAGATTAATCTTAATCGACTTGTCAACACTTTTAAAGATCTTCATAAATTATTGAAGGCTTTCTTTACATTTAATCACCAAAAGTTGCTTTTTCGCCGAGCAAGATTATAATGAAGTTAACAATTGTAATATTACGATTGTTATCGATGCGTTTCGGAAAGAGGCGAAGTTAGATGGCACTTAGTAAGCAAGAACGTAAGGAAATGGCTCGTAAGGCCATGGAAAAGCGTGGCAACAAGAAGCCAGATGGCTCTGGTTTCGCAAGAATCGACGCTGACGCCAAGAAACTGAGCGAATAACTTTTTGAAGCAATTCACTTAAAAAAAGAGACTGGGCATTGACTCAGTCTCTTTTCGATTTTAAATATAACAATCTACCAAAAATCTCCAGTGCTCAGTCAAACTGAACTCTGGAGACTTTTTTGGATCCAACGAACTAGTCCTGACTTATGCCTGTTCGTTGATCATTGATTTTCTACGTATTTGGCTAAGCGGTCCATCCCCTCGCGGATCTGATCCATGCTCGTGGCGTAACTAAACCGCAGGTAACCTTCACCACCGGCACCAAAGAATGAGCCAGCAGTTACGGCGACCCGGGCTTTTTTAACGATATCGTAAATTAACTTCGTATCATCTTGCTCAAGGCCAGCAGGAATCTTGGCAAAGATGTAGAAGGAGCCCATTGGCTGGGTGCAGTCAAAGCCCATCGCTGTTAACCGTTTATACATATAGTCACGGCGTTGCACATACTTGGCGTCCATTTCATGGGTGGCTTTTAATCCCCCACGAAGGGCTGCTTCCGCGGCATCCTGACTAAAGGTGGCCACGTCAGTCATCACGAAGGAGTGGACCTTGAAGATTTCATTGGTAACCGCTGCCGGTGCACAGAGGTACCCAATCCGCCAGCCAGTCATGGCGTATGACTTGGACAAACCGTTAGTGAGGATCGTTTGGTCAGGCAGGGGCCGGGCCATTGACGAGTATTCGCCATCATAATTCAATTCACTATAAATTTCATCACAAATGGCGAAGATTGGCTTCCCCTTAATCAATTCCGCTAATGCATTCAATTCGTCTTGACTGTATGCAATCCCGGTTGGGTTCGACGGGTTAACAAAGATCACGCCCTTGACCCGGTCGCCATACTTATCTAAATAGGACTTCAGTAATTCGGGAGTTACTTTGAAGTTCGTGTGTGAAGTATCAACTTCAACCGCCGTCCCGCCAGCCATTGTGACATCAGGTGTGTAAATCGAGAAGGTTGGCGTTGGCACCAGAATTACATCACCAGGATTAGTAATCGCCATGATCGCTGAAAAGATTCCTTCCGTGACCCCATTGGTAATTAAGATCTCGGTTTTAGGATCGTAATGTAAGTCATAATTAGTGGCAAGGCTTTCGGAAACAGCCGCAAGCAACCCCGTCGTCCCCCGCTGCGGAGAATAATGGGTCCGGTTGTTTTGAATGGCCTTGATTCCCGCCTGCTTAATGTATTCAGGTGTATTAAAATCCGGTTCCCCAACTGTGAATTTAATAACATCCTCAAACTGAGAAGCATACTGGCTAAACTCAAAAATCTTGAGTTTGGGAACATCCTTCAGGACAGTCCGCATATGTTTACTCATTTCAACCATCTAAATCATTCCTTTTCTATTTCCTAAATATAGGTTAATAGTTTGTGCACAGATGGTCAAGATAACAAAATCCGTTAACGATATCTCGCTAACGGATTTAAAACTTATTTAGGCTTGAAATGCGGCAATCATCCGGTCGAGCAGTTCAATATCAGTCTTCCGGGAGTAGATGTCCATGATTTCGTAAATTTGTGGTGCAGAAGTTGAACCAGTGAATGCCAAGTTCAATGGGAAATACAGGTTCCGACCCTTAACGCCGGTTTCCTTACCAACTTCCTTGATGGCCTGACTGTAGTCCAAGTCAGCATCCCCGTTGGCCAACCGATCTTTCAGGTGACTCAGGACAGCAACGATATCATCGTTTGAGAAGTCTTCGTTGTCCTTCAGTTGATCGTAGTTAAAGTGCTGGTCAAGGACAGTGTAGTAGTCCCAAGCATATTGCATAACTTCGAGCAACTTGTTGACATCGCGTTGGTGAACGTGGATAGTCTTGGAAATTAAGGTCTTCAGTTCATCTTCTGGAACTGATTGCAGGCGCTTAGCTTCTTCAGTTTCGCCTTCCTTGATTAATGCCAAGGTCCGGTCAGTTAATTCATCAACGTCCATCTTCTTGATGTATTGGGCATTCATCCAGTCAAGCTTCTTTTGGTCGAAGTATGCTGGTGCCTTAGACATCCGTTGCGGGTCATAAACCTTAATCAATTCATCCTTGGAGTAAATTTCCCGTTCGCCAACTGGTGACCAGCCCAGGAAGGCGATGAAGTTGAAGATGGCTTCTGGTAAGTAACCATGCTTCTTGTATTCATTGATGAACTGTAAAGTATCCTTGTCACGCTTACTGAGCTTCTTCCGGGTCTTCGGGTTGAAGATCAATGGAATGTGGCAGAAAGTTGGGTGCTCCCAGCCAAGTGCTTCATAGATGGCAATTTGCTTTGGCGTGTTGGAAATGTGGTCAGCACCACGCAAAACGTGGGTGATTTCCATGGAGTGGTCATCCACAACAACGGCAAAGTTGTAAGTTGGCATCCCATCACTCTTTTCGATGATGAAGTCACCACCAAGGTTGTCGGAGTTGAAGGAAACGTGACCACGAGCAATGTCGTCCCATTCGTAGTCATGGTTCTTTGGGAAGTGGAAACGAATTGTTGGCTTCAAGCCCTTAGCTTCCGCTGCCTTTTGTTCTTCTTCACTCTTACCATACCAACGACCATCATAGTGTGGAGCTTCATTGTTAGCGCGTTGACGTTCACGCATTTCTTGAAGTTCTTCTTCCGTTGAGTAGTCCTTGTAGGCAATTCCGGCATCCAGTAACTTTTGAATGTACTTGTGGTAAATACCCTTTTCATTCCGTTCACTCTGCCGGTATGGAGCATACTTTGGATTAGGCTTGTTAGGACCTTCGTCCCAGTCAATTCCTAACCAATGTAAGTTATCACGCTGGCTGGCTTCCCCATCCTTAACGTTCCGCTTAGTATCGGTATCTTCAATCCGCAATACCATCGTTCCGTTAAAGTGCCGAGCAAATAAGTAGTTAAAAAGGGCTGACTGCGCATTACCAATGTGTAAGAAACCGGTTGGACTTGGTGCGTAGCGAACTCTGACCTTCTTGTCATCCATTTTTGAGAATCTCCTTTAATGTAATTCACGACTGTATCGTGAGTGCAACAAATTTAATTGTATCGGAAAGTCGTCATTTGTCAATTTATGACGGCACAAAAGCGCCCGTAATGACATCCCCTCCTTCATTAGTAAGGTGGTCATTACTGCGGCGCTTTAGTTGATCATCTAAATATTAATGATCGCTTTTTAGTATTGTTCCATGTACTTCTTGCGTTCCCAATCTGAAACGTGTGCACGGTAGGAATCATATTCACGGGTCTTAGCTTCCATGAAGCTGTCGTAAATGTGTTCACCAAGGGCACCCTTCATCACTTCATCGGCAGCTAAGTCTTTCAAAGCGTTGTGCAAGTTATCTGGTAAGTTGACAATGCCCTTTTCTTGACGTTCAGCAGTCGACATTTGGTAAATGTTTTCGTTGACGTTGTGAATTGGTTCAAGGTTGTTACGTAAGCCATCCAAGCCGGCTTCCAAGACAGCAGCAATGGCTAAGTATGGATTAGCAGCAGGGTCAGCTGACCGTAATTCCAAACGAGTTCCCATACCACGATCACTAGGAATCCGGACTAATGGTGAACGGTTAGAAGTTGACCAGGCAACATAGACTGGTGCTTCGTAACCTGGTACCAAACGCTTGTAGGAGTTGACGATTGGGTTAACAATCGCGGTAAAGCTCCGGGCGTGCTTCATCAAACCACCAAGGAAGTGGTAGGCCGTAGTTGACAGTTGATCTTTATCATTAGCATCGTAGAAGGCATTCTTGCCATCTTGGTTGAAGAGGGACATGTTCAGGTGCATTCCAGAACCATTAATTCCGGAAAGAGGCTTTGGCATGAATGTAGCATGCATGTTGTACTTCTTAGCGATGGTCTTAACAACCAGCTTGAAGGTTTGAATGTTATCAGCGGCTTCCAAAGCGTCCGCATACTTGAAGTCAACTTCATGCTGACCAGGAGCAACTTCGTGGTGGGCCGCTTCAACATCGAAGCCCATCTTTTCAAGGGCCAGGACGATGTCACGCCGGCAATCTTCACCAGTGTCAGCTGGTTCCATGTCAAAGTAGTTTTCTGAATCGTTGACAATCGTCGTTGGGTTCCCATTTTCATCGTTCTTGAAGAGGAAGAATTCTGGTTCAGGACCAATGTTGAAGTCCTTGAAGCCTAACTTCTGCATGTCAGTCAAAACACGCTTCAAGTTGTTACGAGGGTCACCAGAGAATGGCGTACCATCAGTCATGTGAACACTGCAGATAACGCGCGCAACTTTACCGTGTTCCGCACCCCATGGGAATGTTAACCAAGTCGACATGTCTGGGTACAAGTACATGTCACTTTCTTCAATCCGCACAAACCCATCGATGGATGAACCATCAAACATAATCTTGTTATCCATCAGCTTATCCAATTGACTAACTGGTAGGTCGACACTCTTAATTGTTCCTAAGAGATCGGTGAACATTACCCGCAAGAAGCGGATGTTTTCGTCCTTCACCATTTGGCGAACTTCATCTTTGCTATATTCATGTCTAGCCATACGTCTAATCCCTTTCATAACAAAATCTGCTGTTCTTAATAAAATTAAGTGCCGTTTGTTGTCTTTCAAGTAGACCATTCGGCACCAAATGATTAAGTAACAACTAGTTCCTCTAACACGTTCTAAGAATACCAATTGATATGGGGGAAGTCAATTTAATGAAAACGTTTTAACCTGATTGTAAACAAATTGGGGCTGAAACTTTATTTATTTAACCAGTCCTCAATTAGCTCCTTAACATCGTTAGGCTGATTTTTGCCAGAAACCAGGTCGAACCAGTGAACGTCCATTTTATTCCGGAACCAGGTGAGCTGGCGCTTCGCATAGTGCCGCGAATCCTTTTTAATATTGTCAACCGCCGTGGTCAAGTCACAATCACCAGTAAAGTACGGGAACAATTCATGGTACCCGATCCCTTTACCAGCTGGCAACGTCGCCCCACCCTGGTCAAATAACCAGCGGGCTTCATCGAGTAACCCCGCCTTCATCATTAAGTCGACCCGTTTATTAATGCGGTCGTAGAGTACCGGCCGGTCAGTAGTCAGGCCAACTAACAAGTAATCGTTAACTGCCTCTTGCTGGGGTTGGTCAGAAAAACGATGGCCCGTTTGGTGAATCACTTCCAGGGCGCGAATCACCCGCCGTGTGTTCCCCACGGGGATTTGCTGGGCTGCGGCCGCATCTTGTTGCTCAAGCTGATCCCACACAAATTGGGGACCTTGCTGCTTGGCAACGGCTTCCCAGTGTTGGCGAAAAGCGGTCGACTGCTGACTGCCAAGGATGAGGTTATTGGTCAGCGCCTGGAGGTAAAACCCGGTCCCGCCGACAATCAATGGCAAATGACCCCGTCCACTAATTTCCTCAATCAGGTGTCCCGCTGATGATTTGAATTCGGCAACTGAGTACTGGTGGTCAACGTCAACAATATCGATTAAATGGTGGGGAACACCAGCCATTTCATCAGGGCGGATCTTGGCGGTCCCAATGTCAAGGTGGCGATAAACCTGCATCGAGTCCCCAGAAATCACTTCGCCATGAAAGGCTTTGGCAATCTGAATTGATAGGTCAGTCTTACCAACCGCAGTCGGTCCGACAATTGCAACGACTTTCGACAATTTAACCCTTCCTTTCCCAAATTAATTGATGGTCTGACTGGTAAAAAGCAGTCAAGTTTTGCATAATAGAGTTAAGTATAAACCAAAAGGAGGAAACTAAGATGAAGCAATTTGCAAAGGGTGTTTTAGTTGGTGGTCTCGGAACGATTGCTGCCATTGCTAGTGGCTTATTCACGTTCCACAAAACCGTTATTGAACCAGTTGAAGAACAAGAAAAGAAGTTTGACGAAAACCGTCGCGCTGCAATCCGAAAGGGTCGTTCCGCTCACCAAGGCTAAAGCAAACATGTAATTATACTAAATATTGCTCATGGAGAGAAGGCAATGTTATTGACAACTTTCTTGAGCATGACAAAAGCTCCGGTAATTCGCACTTGCGAACAGCCGGAGCTTTTTGTTTTATTAATATTTTGACTTCTTAGTCTTACCGTTCCACTTCAGGTAACCACCCTTAAGGATGTACAACTTCTTGTAACCCTTCTTGCCAAGGAAGGCCGCTGCTTGCGTGCTCAGCGTCATCCCCTGGTCGTACATGTAAACCGGGAGGTCAGGACGTAATTCACCATATTGTTGCTTTAAGTAAACGTATGGCAAACTCCGCGCACCTAACACATGCCCCTTCCGGAAGTCTTCTGGCTGCCGGAGGTCAATTACTTGGGCTTTCCGCATTCCTTCTTGGAATTGCTGTTCGTCAATAACGGTTGCGTAACGACGCCGCCGTAAGTATTGCAGTCCCCAGGCAATCAACCAGGCCAGCAGGAGGACAACGATAACAATGTTGAAAGTCAGTAAACCAGAATTAACTGCTAAAAACACTCTAAACGCTCCTCACTTCCGATTAGTCCATGAATTGGCGAGCTAATGAAGCCGCACCAATCACACCAGCATCGTTACCTAATTCAGCCAACTTCAATTGAGTGGAAGTCTTAACAGTTGGGAAGGCAAACTTCTTGAAGTTTTCGTCAACCCGCTTCAGTAAGAATTCACCAGCAGCGGAAACCCCACCACCAATAACAAGGTATTCAGGGTTCAAGGCATCACTCAAGTTAGCGCAGGCTAATCCTAAGTACATGCATACTTCGTCCACAACGACATTAGCCAGGTAATCATTTTCCTTAGCGAGGTCAAAGACGATCTTAGCAGTGATTTCATCACCATTGTCGATCATGCCCTTCAGACGGCTGTCGCCTTCGTATTCCTCAGCCTTGTCTTGGGCAATGTGCACAATTCCCGTTGCGGAAGCATATTGTTCCAAGCAACCATGGTTACCACAAGTACAAAGGTAACCGTTTGGCTTAACGATCATGTGGCCGACTTCACCACCGGCACCCAGACCGTGAATTAACTTACCATTGGAAATTAATCCACCACCAACACCGGTACCTAAAGTAATAAAGGCAACATCGTCACCTTCGTTACCAGCACCCTTCCAACGTTCACCTAAAGCGGCCACGTTGGCATCGTTATCTAAGGCGAACTTCATGCCAGTACCCTTTTCAATGTCATCCTTAACGTGTTGAGTGGTCTTCCAGTTCAGGTTGTAGGCACCGATAACAGTTCCCTTATCACGGTCAATCGTCCCGGGAGTTCCCATTCCGATCCCAACGAATTGGTCACGGCTCATCTTGTAAAGGTCCAAATGATGGTTAATGGAATCCACAATATCTGGAACAATGTGGGAACCTTCATCCAAAATGTTAGTCCGTAATGACCACTTTTGTTGAATTTCACCATTTTCTGTCAAAATTGCAAACTTGATAGTCGTACCACCAAGATCAACACCAATTAATTTCTTTGCCATAATTTTTCTATCCCTTTCCTTGTTAAATGGCCGTGCCATTCTTTTCCCTAATTTCTTCTTCACGATGTTCCTTACGCAACACAATCTTGGCCTTCATGTAAGTTGGCCGGTCAACCACCCCTGATTCGTACAGGTGGTCTAATTCAATCGCCATTAGCTCAATGTCGTAGAGCCGCTTGCCAACGTAAACGAAGACGTTAAATTCCTTGAGTAACTGCTGAACATCATACAATGTCCGGTATTCACGTTGCTTTACAACCATATTTTCACCAGCTTAATTTACTACCAATCATTACAATACCAACGATCATCACAATCAAGCTTATGATTTGCTTATGCCGAATAACAGGCCCCATTAATGGTGCACCGACAACATAAGAAACTAAAAAGCCACCAAAAAGGCCGCCAAGGTGACCAGCAAGGTCAATTCCCGGCGTAAAGAGGTCAATCCCGATGTTCAAGACAACTAACACCAAGAACTGGCGGCTTAACCGACGAATGGCAAAATTATTGCGGTAAGATTCACCCAGCATCAAAAACGCTCCAAACAATCCGAAAAGCGCGGTACTAGCACCTGCCGAGATGGTATTGGGGAGGAAAACGGCACTAGCCAAATTCCCCGTAAATGCAGAAACCAGGTAAATTACTAACATCCGCCAATGACCAAAGATTTCTTCAATGTATTGGCCCATGAAATATAGTGTGAGGCTGTTGACTAATAAATGGGTAAAGCCAATATGGACAAAGACGGGCGTGATCAACCGCCACCATTGTCCAGCCTCAATCAGCTGTGTTTGACGAGCCCCAAACAGGAGGATCACTGATTGGTTGGTTGACCCGCCCATCAGAGTCATCAGAATAAACACAACGATTTGAATTGTTAATAAGACTAACGTGACCGGTGCAACAGACCAGATCCGATTATTCATTAATCCGTCTCCGGCAGTGAAATCACATGATCCACTTTTTGATCGTGGTCCTCAGCGATCCATTCATTTTCTTCCGCAACCTGGGTCGTAAAGGCCACCGCCACTGTTTGACCATGGTATTGACTAAGGTAACGGTCGTAGTAACCGCCCCCGAAGCCAATCCGTTTGCCAGAACGAGTGAATGCCACTCCCGGAACAATCATTAAGTCGATTTCATCAGGCTGGTAAACTTTACCGTCCTGGGGTTCAAGGATCCCAAAACCGGTTTCCTCGAAGACAGTGTCCTCATCCAAGGCCACAAATTCCATCTGACGATGAGGTAAGGCCCGTGGAACAACTATCTGCCGTCCTTCATGCCGAGCATGAAGGATAATGGGCGCAGTGTCGAGTTCCAACGATTGACTCATGGTAGTTGCAATAACCTTGGCATTCATCCACTCAGGGGTGTCAAACAATGCCGACGTCAGTCGTTTTTCTTCATGAAAACGCGTATTTAGATCTAACTGTTGAAGACGCGCAATGTAAGCTTGACGTAACTCTTGTTTTGTATACGCCATGAATTCTCATCTCTCCTTTATCAAACGTTTTCATTGTTTCATTATCACAGCTCACTATTATTTATGCAAGCGTTTTTTCACAATATCAAAAAAATACACAAAAACTCCCAACGTTGTTAAAAACGTCAGGAGCCTTGCTGACAGTAATGAACTAGCTGAAGTTCACTAGCTGTTTATTATTACTTAGTTTCGCGATGTAATGTAACCTTGCGTTCCCGAGGGCAGTACTTGTTTAATTCAAGACGGTCGGGATTGTGACGACGGTTCTTACTAGTTAAGTAAGTGCGTTCGTGGCATGAAGTACATTCAAGAGTAATGTTGACACGCATTGTCATAACCTCCAATAACTTATTTTAAGATTTACACGGTTAAATTCTAACCCTAACTCGTACAACTATATCATTAATTGTCAGCTTTGACCAGTCTTTTGGGAAGATTGTTAAGGAAAAAGCCTTGACAGTGATTAATAATTACCGCTGCTCTTCTGGCTTTGCACCATCTTCCAGTAGGCGTTGAAGATTTGCTTAGCCATATTCAGGTTGGCACCACCATCATCGTTAGTAGCCCCTGGAATAGCTAAAGCAACAACGACTTGTGGGTGGTCATATGGTGCGTAACCGGCGAAACTCAAGGTCGTGGTCTTGTGACCTTCAGAAACCGTTTCGGCAGTCCCGGTCTTCCCGGCAATCGCAGGTTTAACACTCGACAGAGCCTTACCAGTGATGTAGGCGTTGGAACCGTGAACCACATCGTAGAGCCCTTGGCGAACGGTATCAAAGTCGGCCTTAGAAGCTGGAATGGTGAACTGGACCTGTGGTTGGGTCGTATATTCAACACGACCAAGCTTACCATTAGCCTTTGTACCACGAATTTCCTTGACAACATACGGCCGCATCCGGTTACCACCGTTAGCGATCGTGGACATGTATTGGGCCAACTGAATAGTAGTGTAACCATCGTAGTTCCCGTAAGAAAGGTCCAGTGCAGAACCCACGTGCTTTTCATCAGATGGACCAGTGTATCCAGCGGTTTCCCCTGGCAGGTCGATCCCCGTCTTCACACCGAGGCCAAACATATTGAAGTATTTCCGTTCAGTTTGGAAAATGCTTGGTTTCAGGGTCAGGGCAGTGTTTGGCTTATAAGTCATGCCCCCCTCTTTCATGATTAACTGCATCATGTAAGAGTTAGAGGAAACTTCCAAAGCCAGTGGTGCGGTCAAGGCCATGCTTGCCGAACCACTCTTGTTGAACCAGGAACTCTTTTGGGAAATTCCTTCGATCTTGATTGGCTGGTCGGTCAAAGTGTTGTCATTTGGCGTAATAACACCAGACATCAGGCCACCCATGACTGTGGCCCCCTTAACAACGGACCCCATGGTGATTGGGTGGTTAATCGCCCCAATTTCATCGACCGTTTCTTTACCGGTCTTCGGGTTCCGGTCAATTCCCGCCATGGCATAAACGGCACCAGTATTCGGATTCATGACCACTGCATAGCAACCGGAGGAGTATGAATTACCAGCAGAAGCGTAATTATTCTTCAGGATGTCCTGAACCTTGGCCTGGAACTTGGAGTTAATCGTCAAGACCAGGTTGCTACCCTTCTTACCTTTGTACTTCATCACTTCATTCGTGACCTTATTACCACTCGTCGTGACTTCCGTCTGGGACTTGGAACCAGCTAACGTACTTTGAAATTCCTTTTCCAAGTAACTTTGCCCAACGGAATCGTTCCGCGAGTATCCTTCGGAAAGCAGACTATTAATTTCATCACTTGGTAAACCAGTGGTCGAAACTGTCCCGGTAAACGACTTGAAGTCATTCCCTTGGGGGTAGTTCCGTGTCCAGGCTGTCCCAATTTTGACACCGGGCATTTCACCGAGGTGTTCACCAACTTCAGCTAATTCCTTGGAGGTCACACCCGTCTTCTTAATGTAGGTCGTCGACAGTGAATATGCCCCTGACATTGCAGAGTAGATCCGAGCATTACTCTTTTGGTGAGCATTCAGGTGCCATTCACTTGGGTGGTTAGTTAAGTACTTAACCGCCTTATTATACTTGGTGTCATCTGAAGCATCTTTGGAAATGTTGAGCTTCTTGACAACAGCATTTAGATTGCTCTTGTTGGCCAGGTAGTAATCGATCTGGTTCCGATCCGTCAACCGGGTATCACTGTTGCTGACGTGAACGTAACTCCCAAGTTGTTTAGCGATCTTGTAAATCTGGTCACTCGTTACGTCCGCGCTCTTGGTATAGGTGATGGCCTGGTGGGTTTGGTTACCAACAATGACCCGACCATCAGTATCGTAAATCATCCCCCGCTGGACGTTGTTGGTCTGGATCGTCGTGTCAGAACGTTTAACTTCCGCCTTATAAGCGGTCCCGTTCAAGACCTGTAAGTAGAATAGCCGCCCTGCTAATAGGAGAAGCAGAAGGCCGACAACCCAAAGCAAAAAATTCAGCCGAAATGGAATAATTGATTGCGCATTTTTTGGTTTGCTTGTTTTCGCGTTAAAGAGGTTGCGAATTCGATCAAGAAATTTCACAGTAGCAAAATTCTCCTTTTACCGTGATGAATAATATTGTATCAAATTTTATTTTCTGCCGCATTGGCAATTAAAGTATCAATCGCTATCTTACTCCAAGATAAGTAAAAAAGAAATTGTGCAGATCATAATTTGGATAATCTTAACTCTTAAACAACTTCTTTCCCGATTAATCCGTTATATAATAGAAACACTTTGCTGATCAGGAGGACTTATTGTGTTACGTCACCGTCAATTAACTCACCGTCAAGTGCTCATGGGAAGTTTCTGTATTCCGATCATCATTATGGGCGTGTACTTTGCTTGTCGCGGGATGGCCCCATTTGGCTCAAGCAGTCTGTTAACTGTCGATTTGGGCCAGCAGTATGTCGACTTTTTCTCATACTTCCGGCGTATTATTTTACATCATCCGAGCGAACTCTTCTATTCATTTAGTAAGGGTCTCGGTGGTGAAATGTTTGGTACCAACGCCTACTACCTTTTTAGCCCGCTAAACCTGCTTTTACTGCCCTTCCCGGGAGCCAGTCTCACTAGCGGGATCATGCTGGTGACCCTGCTGCGTTACGGACTGGCGGGATTGACACTCGCCTGGTGCCTCCAACACCTGAACTGGCAACAGGGACCACGAATCTGGGCATTCAGTACCGCTTACGCCCTGAACGGCTGGATGATCGCTAACCAGCTTAATATGATCTGGTTAGATGCATTAATTATCCTGCCCCTGATTTTCTATGGCTTGATTAAACTGTTAAATGGTGGCGGCCCCGGGACCTACCTTGGTTGGCTCGCCGTCATGATTATTGACAATTACTACATGGCCTGGATGGTCTGCCTGTTCACCATTTTAGTGGTTATTTGGCAGTTACCGACGATGTCATCTTGGCAGCAACGGGGCAAGCGGTTCTTACGGTACATCTGGTCGTCCCTGCTGGCGGTTGGGATTAGTGCCATTGTCCTGTTG
>CALVFC010000027.1 GCA_944326735.1 uncultured Limosilactobacillus sp.
GCCATTTCTGTTCACCATGTTCATCCTGGTAAGGATAAACAAAGGCAATTGCCGTATTATCAGAAAACATTGAATAGTCAAAACCGATATAAACTTGGCGACCCTGAATATCGAAGCTTGGGATAACTGCCTTTTCAATATCTGATAGTTTCAGATAACTATTAGTGGCTTCTTGCAACCAAAGATTCAGATTCTTATTCTGAAAATCATCAACCGTGCCAGCTAACATATCCGAATCGCGTTTATCGCGTAATCCATCAAGCAAGACATCATGTTGACTAGGTAAATCTAGCAATGGATTAGACTTAACCCACGTATCTTCCTTGAAAGTTTCATCCAGGCTATCCTGTGCCCAAATTAAACCAAGGGTTCGATCAGCTTCCCGGCTGAAATCTTGTTCCATTACCTGTTGAATGGTTTTCTGTTCATCATGAAACGGTACTGATGGATCAGGATAAGAAGTAGAAATTTCAATGTATTGATGATTAGGAACTTTAACCTGACCAGATACAATCTTCTTCGTTCCTTCACGGCTCTTGATATTCCCCACTTCATCAAAAACCGCTGTCGTAAAGTGGTAAGAATCATACTTACCAGCATTAAACGATAGCGGTCGTAGGTTGTTGTTAAACTTGCGCATGTTAATCCCACTATGGTCATGAATCACTAATTCATCTTCATGAGCAAGCGCCTTAAATACCGGCTGGTCTACCGTAATTTTCTTTAACATGTCAGCAATATAGCCGTAAAGTTTACCCGTTTGATCATAATTCTCCGCCGTCACAAGAAAGTCTTGGTTAGACAGCCCCATCGATTCGATCAAGAATGAGTAGCACATGTAAATAGCCATAAGGTATGACTTACCTTGTCCACGGGCGACTGACAGAACAACCCGGGTAAAACGTTTAGTGTTTAATTCATCTCGCCAACCAAATAACATTCCAAAAATAAACTTTTGCCAGGGCATTAACCGACTTGGTTCACCAGTGTCGACGTTTGGCGCAATCGAAGCGAATTTCAAAATCTTATCCACTTCGTTCACATCGTAGTGATAAGGAAAATCACTACTACCAATTCGTTGCAAATCTCGCACGTGACGGAACGCTGCCAGTTTCATTAGATAACCAGTGGTTGTTTCCTGATCCAGCACTGAAAAAGCATAAGAAGTAGCAGGGTCAGTATATTTCTGTTTGATCTTGGCAAAATTCAAGCCATGGTATGCACCTAGCACATCATGGCTTTGTGTTAAATCAATCATCCTAAACTAACCCCGATTCTTTTAGCTGTTCAGCCACTGATTTTTCATTTTTATGACTAGCAATCTGCATTAACTGTTGACGTCCTTTAGGTGATAAACCTAATTTGACACCAATCTGATTAAGCTGGTTAACCGCGTCTTTCATAATGCTAACCGCTGGATTCTTTCGATAACCAGTGAAGTCTTTGCCGATCACTTTTCCCGTATTATCTTGCAAAGATGTAAACATCTTGGTTTGAATCCCGTTTTTAAGTACTTCTTGATAGGCATTACGATAGATTTCATAGTCAGCACAGTATTGTTCGACCAAGCTTGAATCGATCCGCTCAACACGACCAGTTGACTCTAAATACGGCACTACCTTACGCCAACAGACACTTGCCAGTGGGCCTAAATAGGAAGGTGGATCCTTTGGTAAATGTCCGTTATTCTGCTTGAAATAAGCTTGTTTTGCCATCAAATACCCTCCTTTCGTTTACAGTTGTAGCCCCCAGGGGCAAAAATAATTAATTTTTGACCTTGCATGCAAGCCGATTGAAATGTGTGCGCTCTTTTGAGCAGCGGTTGTGGGGCGGGGGTCAAAATTTTCAAATTATTTTTTTGAAATCAAAATTTTTATTTTTGAAATTTGTTTGACCTCCGGCACATCATGTCGATGGTGACCTTGACCGGTGCCATAGTAGGATTGCTCCCATTGTGTTTTAAGATGGTGACACCTCCGACAGATGGTGGCCAAGTTGTTGATACTTGCCTTGCGTGTTTGATCATATTCGATTGGTACAATGTGATCGACCGTCTTGCTGTTGGGTTGACCACAGTACTGACAAACATAATGGTCACGATCAAGCACTTGTTGTCTTAGTCGTGACCATGTTGCGGTTCGATAGAAGTTGTACTGTTCACTTTTGATATCGTTACGATATCGAGTAACATGATTGTACTTATGTTGATACTGCTTACTATGTGCTCGTGCCCACCGTTGTCGATTAGCTAAGTACTCGGCTTCGTACTGATGGTGTTGCTTGCAATAGTGATCAGGTAACTGAACCATGGCATGACAACCATGGTATCTACATCGTCGATATCTCATACGTTAACAAACCACGCAATCAATAACGTCACTAACAATACGATTACTTCAAACGCTAACAGGATTAAAGCTGGTAATATTACTAGCCACCATGACCATGCAACTATTCCCATTAGCTTTGCCATTACAAAGATGGCCGTTAACACAATTGCTAACCATTGCATATGTATTCCTCCAAACAAAACTATTACAGTGATCTTACAAACCTATGAAAGTTGCGATGAGCTCGATTACGTTTCTCAATTGGATTGTTACTCCATTTCAATTCTCGAATGATTCTTTTAGCATTTTTCCTAGTCCAATTTCCCATCCAAACCTGGTTCATCTTTGCCATTATTTCATTAGCTTTGAACATACACGTCTCAACTTCATATGATGGCGATGAACAATCTAACGGACCGTTTGTATCATCGTCACTACATTCATTGATATGCACTTCCATCATTGGTGCATCTGTCGTTTTTTGTTTTGCGTAAAAGACTAAGTCATTATCCATATGTATCTCTCCAAACAAAAAAAGCCCAGTCATTCGACTAGACTTAAAGAAAGTATGTTCGTGCCCAGCTTTCCACACTGAGCACATGCTGACACGAAAGTAGCGAGGTGCTAATCTACACATCCTTCCAAATTAATATGTCAGCATTCGGGAAGCAATAAAAATAACAATATATAGTATGGGAAACTCCTTATTGTTTATTTTTGTTGCTATGCTTCCCGATGTCGGTAGCTGGAATCGAACCAGTATCAATCCTAGACCACTCAAGGAAAAAGCTCTGCCATTGAGCTATACCGACATATGACTGCCATGTGTTTAATAATAAGAAAGAAGGTCTGTTCACCTCTGTTCTTATAGTGTACAGTCATACATGAGAGCAAAGTTGTTGTATCGCAAAACTTAGTTTCTTTACCGCTCTCAATGCTGATGAACGGAATCGAACCGTTCCATTAGGGTGTTCGGCCCTAACCTTTATCAGCGTAAGCAACTCTAAAGCCATAGAAACAAGTTGCGAGTTTCTTTATACATTAAGTAATGGATGTTGTAAGACTAGTAGAACAACATTAATATGTTTAGGAGTTTTACAAATTGGCATGTAGATTGTGAAGACTGTAAAACGCTAGTCTTAATGCGAACGATGGAACTTGCATCCATCTGTGAGCTAAACCCAATTCGCACCTATATGTTTATTCCAGAGAGATGAAGAGTTTAACGACATCTTCAGGTCGCATCTCTAATCTTTCGACAATACCAATATAAGGTATAAAACAGTCATTTTCCTGCGGATTTACTGCGGATTTACTGCAGAAAAACTGCAGAAAGTATGCAGAAAAACTGCAAGATTATTTTTGGGGGATGTACTTAGCGGCTTCGCATAGCGCATTGTATTGATAGTCATAAAATGTTCGCTCGGATAGGCCAAGTTTCATTCTGACTTGAGTTACTGACCAGTGATGATGAACAAACCGCATTGACAAAATATCCGCATAAATGTCATATTCGTCTCCCCATTCCCGAATTTCATTCAGGATCCAATCGCGATGTTTCCATTCATACTGTGCATTCACATAGTTAACCATTGCAGCATCTGGATCTGATCGACTACCTTTCGGCATTCCATCAATTTCTGGAGAACCAAGGCGCGGTTTTAATTGACGTGCTTTCGTTTTCCAATCATGATACTGTTTCAAATATTGTTTGACTTGATTGATATCATCTTGATTTAAGTCCTTATAAACGCTCTGCACGTCCGCACACTCCCTTGTGATATAATGAATATTGTTATTTATATCCGGAAGCGTCCTACTTGTAGGGCGTTTTTTGTTACAATACTCCACGTTCAATCAATGTTTTCTTAGTATGACCAGATACCATAATTAAATATGATATTCCAACACCTTCAGCATGCCATTCCCGCAAACACCGATCCAAACGCTGTTGACTAGCACCAGCATATTGTAAGCGATGATAATCAGACTTGAACTTTAAATTGAGTGCTTGCGTATGGCCATGAAATTTAGCGCTTGCCGCATTGTATTCATCAACGTCTTCGTAGGGCACATCGGTGTATTTCAATCCATTCAGGTCAATCGTACAAGTGTCGTTTGAGTCATTCATATAAATAACGTGGCCACGCAATCCTTTATATAAGATTGGACCGCCTAACGTAAATTTACGCGTTAGTTTCTTCTTATCCACACATCTCACCTCACAAAATCAGAGTAAAAATTGCCTTCCAAACAATAATCATTAACCAGGTCAACAAACCAACTGATAGTAGCAAGCCATTCCTATACTCATTAACACCTTTTGCCAATTAGCCATCATTTATCTCCTCCATTACCTGGGTGGAAAAAGCATTCCCACACTTTTCCCATTCCTGCGCTAAACGCTTCTTCCCTAACAGACTTACATATATCGTGAAAAAGTATTAACGCAGTGAGCTGGTCCTGACTGAACATGACCTTTCCGTCTTTAACGATCCCTCTATGTTTATTTAGAATGAATCCATTACCAATATCAGTGGCCGTTTTTTGATCAGACATTAGTCACACCTCTTAAATATTTCATGAAATTTATCATCTGGAAACGTATTCCATTCAGTGATAATTAAACCAAACACTACTTTTGTCCTTCCCTTAACAATCCACCAATTACGTTTTAATGGCAGTATCCTGTTATCAACTCTGCAGGTGTAGTTACCATCAAAATGATCCGAAGTTATACAATACTTTTTCATCATTGCTTTAGAGCCATCAAACTGTTCAGCTAGAAACGTTCTTTTCTTTGATACTTATGTTGCATTTATTTTTCCTCATCGTTCAGTAAATATCGACCGCACATTGGGCAATAATTGATAAGCCTACCTACGCCTCCAAATGGTGCATTCATAAATTCTTCATTATCTACTGCTCCATTTGAAAAATCATAAACAACCTTTAGGGAATGACTGTGCAAGTCATTTGCTACATAAACAGTAATTTCATCTAATGGAGTACCAATTAAACTCTTTTCGGAATGGCAGTACGGGCAATTCTTTTGCTTCTCAGTTAGTTTCATTCAATCACCTCTTTTTGTTCAGGCATAAGCTAGCTTCCCTAATGTTTCTTAACAGCCAAGCTTCGTGTTCCATCGCTCGACAAAAGTAACGATGAAACTTTCGTTCAAGTGTCAGTTCACGATGTCTCTTTCGTTGTTTACTCATCACTGTTCACCTTTTTCATATTGCTTAAAATGGCATTTTGCATAAAAGTTCCCTTAAATCCCGGTTGGTTAGAAATCGTCTGTATTTCTTTCCACGTGAATTTTTGAATCAAATTGGGATTATATGCTGCCATAAAGAACTTCCCGTTTAATGGCCGTCGTTCAGTAGACAGATACTGTTTTCCCTTGCTTGAATTTAATCCCGGGAAATGAACATAGAATTTTGGCTCTGGAAAGCGTTCAGCAATTGGTGTTGCAATGTAATCATGGATTAGGTCGAACAACCTAAATAGGTCTTTTGGTTCATAATCGATAGGTAAGTAATTTAAGTCATAATCAATTTTTTCATAAGATTGTGCATCTTTTGGAAAGTAGAAAATGTAATTTCCTAGTGTCCCGCCTACCGAAGCTACAAAAACATAGCCATCAGAGTAACCGGCTTTAAATCCCGGAATTGCATTTACTTCCTTAATAAATTCATCGAGTTTCATCGTCTTACTCTCCTATCGCGTTGATGAGCCTTTTCAAATGCCTTACGTAATTCCGGGTAATTATTGATACGTTGCCGGATAGTGCTGATTGATACATTTAAGTGATCGGCAATCTCCGGGACCGACCACCCATGTAGAATCAGCTTCTTGACTGTTTTTAGGTCCACATACTTGTAAAACGTCCGCATGCCAAGTTCTTCCCGTTCTTGCCGTGAGTACTCACGCTGTTGTTGCCGAGTGTTTTCTTCCACCCGGTTCCGGAAAGCAATGATCATCAAATAGTCTGGATCAAATGGATTACAGAAATCTTCCAAGCGGTCTGTACTGTGAACCCAATGCTTTTCACCATAGCGTGCTTTCAGATTTTCAATGTGTTCACTAACTTTGAATTGCTTACTCAAAGGTGGATCCTTTTTATCAAGGACATTCATCATCAACCCTCCTATACAGCATTTTGAAAGCGTAATTATCCACTACCTGAAATTTATTAGTATGTTCCTGCCGAACAATCCAGTCATTTAAGCGAATCCGTTTGCCTTTTAGGTAATAGCGATATCTACCGTTTGCTTTGGTTGATTTCAAATTATATTTAGTAATCTGGTCAAACGAACCTTTGAATTGTTCGGCTAGCACATGTTGTGTCGTAACATATTTCAGCATTCTTCTAGTTTTTCAGGGTTAACGTCCTTCGGTACTGTAAACAAAGGATTACTGCTTAATTCACGCACCTTCACCGTTCCGTTCAACTCATTATGGCCGACTACATAAAACTTCTGTCCATCCATCATTACCGGCTTATCGTTATCTTCATGTTTAACTGCTGTTTTAAAATCCATATCCGATCAATCCTTCCTTAACAATTTTGACTGCATCATTAACTGACCTTGCAATCCCATGAATAATCCCGCGTTGAACTAGCATTTCATGAAATTGAATTTGATCAGCTCGTGGCTTACCACGTTCATTTTTCACTTCAATATAGAAAACTTGCTTGTCAGACCAACGGAAGCCATATAAATCTGGGTGCCCACTTGGTACCCCTGCCGAGAAAAATCGACCATCAGCCGTTCTGACATTCCCAACGTTTACCCGGAACACTGTACATTGATGTTTTGACAGTGCTACCCGGATATCGTTCTGTATTTTGTGTTCACTCGTCATCTATCCACCCTACTAAATAAGCCGGATTAACATCCAAGGCGGTAGCAAGCTTTTCCACAGTTATTAAACTAGGTTTCCTAATACCGGTTTCGTATCGAGAAATTGCATTATCAGCCGTTCCAATGCGTTTGCCCAACTCTGTTTGGGTCATTTTCTTTGCTGTGCGGCATTCTTTAATTCGGTTTTGCATTTAATCACCATCTTTTTCTTATTTCATCGGTCCGGTATAGCCCATCCAGGTTCCTTCTTCCGTTTTATGTTTCCCACATTTTTTGCATTCATAAACATCAAATCCTTGTTGGCCGTAATCAATATGATATGGATTACTGTAATCATATTCATGAATGCACCAGAAACGTTTCCATTTCATTCTGAATGCCAGTATGATATCTCCAAACATATCTAACCCCACCTTATTAATAGTTCATTTCTACTTCTTCAATACTGTCTAGGGCTGTCAATGGAATAATCACTCGGCAATTATGCCGATTTAATCCAAACAAGTATCGACAGCCCACATCACGGATTGCCCGTTGAATGTCCTTGTAACTACCCTTGTAGTTATAGACATTTCCTCCAATTGTGTGTATTCTTATCATTTATCAATCAACTCCGTCTGGTTGCTTTCAATAATCACGTGAATTGAAGCTGTTTCTTTCATCTCACGTAATTGGTTAAAACTCACATCTTTACCCAATGCTTTTAACGTAATGGTTGTGATGTCCTTGTTATCGTTTTTGAAACTGTCAACATCAGCGTTAAATTCAATCTTTTGCATGTTGTTTTCCTCCTGTGGGTGACGAAGGTGAACAGTAGGTGACGGTAAATTTTAGTTAGCGTCACCGCCAGTATTGCTGTTGTATCAATATTTTTGTTAACTTTGGTGACGCTATTTCTCATTTTTTTGCCAAAAACTTTTTCGGCGCTTTCTCTGTATATACCTACTACATATATTATTTTTTAGTAAATATACTGTCATAGCGTCACCTAAACGGCTACAAGCATTGATACAACAGCATTTATTGAGGTGACGGTAGAGCAATTTTACTGTCACCTAGCGTCACTTATCGTCACCCTTTTCATATCCTCTTTTAGTTTCACCATTAATTTTTCGACGTCTTTTTCTAAAGCCAAAACGATTAACCATGATGTTCGAGACTTGATTACCAATCTTTCGATTTTTTACTAAGTCAATCCCTGGAGCGACCGCTAACGACAAAGCTTCATTAGTGATGAAATCTTTATCCTTAAACTGATTATTCAGTGCTTCGTCAATCTTGTCTTCCAATTCATCGGTGTACATGAAGTTTTGACGATGTTCGTCTAATTCCTCTTCCTGTTCGTTGGTTAAGGCGAAACTGAAACCGTCCTTGTACAGTTGCATAGCTTCACCCCAGCATTGTTTGACGTAATCATCCGTTAAATCCGTTACTGGATGGTGTTTCTGCCGAGCTTTACTAACATGAAGCGGCAAGAATCGCCGTTCACCGGTTTTATCCTTTAAGTAGTAAAGCTCGTTGGTTGTTCGGGCCATGACGAAATTCTTCGCGAACCGTTCCGCTTGGTGACCATATGGTTTTCGGTATTCAAATTCCTGCAAAGTAATAAATTTCTTCAGAATTTCAAAACTCGCATTGTTGGTGGCTGTCATTTCATCATCATTAATAATTAATGCGCGTCGCATTACCGCATAATCATCTTTATTATCAAAAGTTGAGAATTGGTCCGTGTAATAACCCAACGGGGCAATTTTTTGTAAGAACGTTGTTTTCCCGGCTCCCTGACCACCGACTAAATCTAAAACAAAATCAAACTTAGTCTTTGGATTGTGAGCCTTAGCCACTGCACCAACGAAGAACAATTTAGTAATTAACTGTGTAACAGTGTTTTCTTCAACTCCCAGATAATCGCCCATGATATGGTTTAATCTTTGCTTGTGGTCCCAGTTCTTATAAGCATCATCAAAGTAATCAAGAACCGGATTGTAACGGTGACGCATCGCCACAACTGTAATGGCACTACGAATCTTTTTGTTATCAAATAACACTCCGTAATCGGCATTATCTTCAATGTAAGAGGCAATCTGATCAACGTAGGCATCGACTAGCTGACCCGTTTTGAACATTAATTTACTGTTAGGCTTCACGACATCAATTTCAGTCGTGAACTCATTAAATTGGAATGTACCCTTCAACAATGGGTCTCTTTCCAGAATGATTTCAATATTCACTAAACTATTGCTTTTTAGCCGACCGTATTTATCAGCCTTAAATCCCCAGTTGTTTTCTTCTTTACTGGTCAACTTGCTAAGTTTTTCCGCGTTCTTTTTATCAAACGGCACTACTTTGCCATTTTTTTCACTCAACCGTTTCACCTCTTCTCCTGATTTCCTTTTTAATCATGCTGTTAACCGTTGTGATGACTTCGTTATCTGTCAAACTATATTCAGTCCGGCTGTTAGCAATCCTGGCTAATTCTAAGACTGTTTCTGGCTCAACATTCCGAAATAACAATCCGCCGGCAAATGAAGCTAGGGCGTTGTTCCGCCCACCAGTTGGCCCCAGCCCATTAGCAATCTGGCTAAACAATTCGGAAGTCTGTGTCTTGCCTTTTGGGTGGTACCGTTCAATCTGTTTATTACTAATCTGTGGTTTTCCTTTTTCTTCAATTAACTGGATTAATTCTTCTGCCGGTTCAATCATTGGTTTATGGTTAAGCCATTTGTAGGCTTTCTCATCAATGATTGATGGTGCCACCACTACGTAATTGTTCGGATGAGCCTTAATATCAACGCCTGGTAAGAAACCGATATTTTGAGTAATCCGTTCAGCCGGTTTCTTGAAGAAGAATTGGTAACCATTGTGAGCGGTCTTTTGACACAGGGTATTAAACCAATCGGGATGATTTAATTCTTTAATAGCCTTAGTCCCATCATCCCCGCCTTCATGGCGGTCAACATCAATCACAAAGAACCGGTTAGTTTTCAGAGCGATGTTAGCGTAAGGATGAGTTCGCCAAAACTTCGTAATTTCATCAACGGTTAATGGCTCACGGTCAGCAAACTTAATTAACGGACGTTTATTGATAGTAGGAATTACGCTAAAACCATGTTCAGCGTATTGTTTAGCGTAATTAACCAGGCTTTGCATCCCGTTCACATCCTTTAGTTAGAATGGCAAATCATCATCGTCAATAGTTGGTTCAGGTTCTTTGTCCGTTACTGGTTCTTCCTTAGCAACTGGTTCTTCAATTTTAATCCCTGGTCCAAAGTCATAATTCCGGTAAGGGTTATCTGGGTCCTTCTTGTTTGGAGTAACCGTAATGGTCATTGCTAAAGTCTTACCTTCGTATGGCTTAAACGCCTTTACTAATTTTTCGTAGGCGTCCGTTTCATTGTCTGGGAATAGGTCCGGAGTAACGGTTAAGCCAACCATTGCCGCAATCTTAGAAACTGTCCGAATGTTTCGACTAACGACAAAGTCCGGCATTGGCTTACCTTTGGTTGTCTTAGTGGCTAAGCTAATTCGCAATTGTTCTTTACGACTGGCATATTTACCCTTGATAACTTGCATTGAAAACCGTAAGCAGTCCCAACCTGACTTGTATACTGGGTGATCAGTCTTATCTAACATCACTTGGTAAGTACCAGCTGGAATCAAATCTGCTTGATTAGCACTGTCCTTCTTTGCGTCCCAATCCTTAGTTGCTGCTGCAAATGCATCTTGTAGTCCCATAATTAAATTCCTCCTAAAATTCCATTCTGTAACAATTCTTTCTGTAATTTCTTAATGAGTGCTTTCTTTACCTTTGTTACTGCGTTTTTTGAAACACTTCGATTAGTAGCGATTTCTACTTGCTTTAACCCGATGCAAAGATCGTGATAAGTTGCCAACTGTTTACTTGTTAAGTCTGATAGAAACGGTTTTATTAAACGTTGCTTTTCAGCCATATTTTCTAATGGGTTGTTTGGTAACTTAAACATCATCCAAACATAATCTTCATCTGAAAAATGAATTTCGTTTCTAAACCAGCGGTGATACATGTTGTAATCTTGCCGGTTCATATTGAAGAGAATGCTATACCAATAAGGGCTAATTTCATATTTCTTGCCTTTATTACCAACCAAATAACATTTATCATTTTCCATCTTGGTTGAGCTATAAGCATCTTTCCACATAGCGTTGAGATAGCTATAAGGCTGGTGTGTATGGTCAAGTATTCTCTTGGGTGGTGGCCCAGGCGTCCAGTTGCGCTTGTAATAGTATTCCCTTGTCATTTTTCAAACATGCCATCGCATGATTCTAGTAATTGCTTGATTCGTGGGTCGGTAATGTTCTTAGCTTCATACTTAGTCCGGCGGTCAGTGATTGTCCGAGTGTAAGTATCTTTACCGAATTTCTGTGTATGAATTACTAGGTCACAGTTTCCGTTAACAATGTTGTAGTATTTTGCCTTCAGTGACGGCATTGGCTCTGGTGTTGAACCGTCATCCCCACCGACTGAAATTTCTCGACTAATGTAAATGATGTTCATTGGCAATGCCTTTAAGTCCATCACAAACTGTTGAAGAACGGTATTAAAAATGGCATATCCTTTTCCGTATGGAATATCTGATAAGGCCTGTACACCGTTATCAATACAGATTGCTTGTTCAAGCATTACGCAAATATCATCAATTACATCAACGACTAGGGTTTGGAAGGTGTTCTTTTGTGACAGCGCAGTAATCACATCGTCTAGCTGTTGAATTGCAGATTGCTTCAACTTGCCATCTTCATCACGAATATTTCTGATTTGAATACTTGGTGCTGTCCCTTGTTCACTATTCCCATCGGTATTTAGAACTAATGGGTGTGGAAAGAAACTAGCAAAGTATGATTTTCCGCTCATCGTCTTACCCCAAATAAAGAAGTTATGGGGTTGAGTCTTTGGTTGTAATTTTTCATCTTTAGGTAGTTGAATTACCATTTCTTTTTCCTCCTGTTATTAAATTGGTGCCATGCCCAACCTGCTGAATAGTTATGTAGCTTGGCATAGGCTTGTAACTCCTTAAGAGTGTGTAATTGTCCTGGTGATTTATCAGCAACATTTGCCATCACTTGGTCATTCAAGATTTGATTAACTAATCGTTTCCGTTGGTTAACCGCTTTAATTTCTTGTAAGTCAACATTGATAATTTTGTAATCCTGTTGGTCGCTTTCTAACTTATGGCCACATAACGGGCAACAGTTATTTTTCATATCTTTGCGATAGAAAATTCCGAAGCAATACTTGCACTGGCAGATAGCCGGACCGTTATCTTGCTTTGATTGCTTACGTTTATCCTTGGTTTTAATGGCTTCATTCCAATCACGATCGTTATCTGGCAATCCGAACTTCAAGAAATTATCAACGTGGTCAATGATGATGGCTATTTTTCCTGCACGAGGATTCAAGCAGCGCATTGAGAACTGCAGATATAAGGCCAGCGAACTAGTCGGCCGAGCCATGATCACACAATCAACGTTTGGTAGGTCAATACCTTCGGTAAATAGATTGACGTTAACCAGAATTTTCAACTGCTGATCACGAAACTTTTGTACTAGCTGATCACGTAGCTTTTGATCAGTGTCACCGTCAATTTCTTCCGCGCTAATTCCGGCTTGATGAAATTTATCAGTGACTTCTTTAGCACTCGCGATTGAATGGCAGTAAACCACCGCCTGTTTGCCACTGGCCAACCGTTGATATTGTTGAACAATGTGACCATAAATTTGATGACTAATTGCTTCATCCATGCTACTGGTACTGTAATCGCCGTGAGCTTTTCGTAATTTTGAGCGATCAATATCACCCAGGCCAAAGTATTTAAATGGTGCTAAAAAATGATTCTTAATTAACCATTTAATGGACTTACCAACAATTAAATCATCAGTAATCAAGTCCAATTGTTTATGCCCGGTTCTAACTGGTGTGGCTGTAAAGTACAGCACATAAGCGTTAGGAAACTGATGTAGAATTTTCAAATAGCTCTTGGCCAGCGCGTGGTGGCCTTCATCAATCAGAATCAATTGTGGCTCTGGTAATTTTTCTACCCGCCGGGTTAATGTTTGAACCATCCCCATTGTGGCTAGGTTCATATCAACGTTCTGAATTTTGAAAGTTTTCCGAGCTTGTGACAG